>NZ_JBMOXA010000010.1:0-227645 GCF_049316285.1 Variovorax sp. HJSM1_2
ACCAGATGCTGCCCCCGCTGACCACCGTGCGCACCCCGCGCGCCGCCATCGGCGCTGCGGCCGCGACGATGCTGCTGGCCTTGATGCGCGACGAAATGGTGGCGCAGCCGGCGGTTGATTTGGGCTTTGAGTTGGTGCTGCGGCAGAGCTGCTAGGGGCCGGGCACAGGCGCAGAGCACCAGCTTTCCTACGGTAGAATCTGCGCGTTCAGCGGGTGTAGTTCAATGGTAGAACGGCAGCTTCCCAAGCTTCATACGAGGGTTCGATTCCCTTCACCCGCTCCAGCATTTTGTGAGATCCAGGCGTCCAGGCTCGATAAAATCCGAGCCAAACAGCCAAGGCCGGTCCCAGCCCGCCGGCCCACCCCACCATGTCATTGCTCCACCACCAACTCGAGTTGCTGGCCCCCGCACGTGATGCCGAGATTGGCATCGAGGCCATCAACCACGGCGCCGATGCCGTCTACATCGGCGGCCCCGGCTTTGGCGCACGCGCGTCGGCCGGCAACAGCATCCAGGACATTGAACGCCTGTGCCGCCACGCGCACCGCTTCAACAGCAAGATCTTCATAACGCTCAACACCATACTGCGTGACGACGAACTCGAGCCCGCACGGTGCATGGCCTGGGACGTGTACAACGCCGGCGCCGATGTGTTGATCGTGCAGGACATGGGGCTGCTCGACATCGACTTGCCGCCTATCCAGTTGCACGCCAGCACACAAACCGACATCCGCACGGTGGAGAAGGCGCGCTTCATGCAGGACGTGGGTTTTTCGCAGATCGTGCTCGCACGTGAACTCACGCTCAAGCAGATCAAGGCCATCCACCAGGGGCTGGACGCCGAGCGCTGCAAGCTCGAATTCTTCGTGCACGGCGCGCTGTGTGTGGCCTACAGCGGCCAGTGTTACATCAGCCACGCCCACACCGGCCGCAGCGCCAACCGCGGCGACTGTTCACAAGCCTGCCGCCTGCCCTACCAGGTGGTCGACAGCAAGGGCCGCTTTGTGGCGCACGACAAACACGTGTTGTCTATGAAGGACAACAACCAGTCGGACAATATGGCCGCGCTGGTGGATGCGGGTGTGCGCAGCTTCAAGATCGAGGGGCGCTACAAGGACATGGCGTATGTGAAGAACATCACCGCCCACTACCGCAAACTCATAGACGAAGTGATTGAAGCGCGTGAAACCGCGGGTGACCCGGAGCGCCCGCCGATGGCGCGCGCCTCCAGCGGACGCACCAGCTTCAGCTTCACGCCCGACCCGGACCAGAACTTCAACCGCGAGTTCACCGACTACTTTGTCAATGGCCGCAAGGAAGACATCGGGGCCTTCGACACACCCAAGAACCCGGGCCAGGCGATTGGCTGGGTGAGCAAGGTCGGCCCCAATTGGGTGGAGCTGGAAGTCAGCAACGCGGCCACGGTGCTGCACAACGGCGACGGCCTGTGTTACTACGACCTGCAAAAGGAACTGGTGGGCATGGCCATCAACCGTGCCGAACCGGTGTCGGCTGGCCCAAACAACAAGCTCTGGCGCGTCTTCCCCAAGGACCCGCTGGCCGGCTTCAAGGACCTGCGCCGTGGCACCGAGGTCAACCGCAACCGCGACATGGACTGGGTGCGCATGCTCGACAAAAAATCGAGCGACCGGCGCATTGGCCTCTGGGCCGAGCTGAGCGAAACCGCCCACGGCTTTGCCTTGAGCCTGACCGATGAAGATGGCCACCAGGCTAGCGCCAACCTGCCCGCAGAACACACCCTGGCGCGCCATGCCGCGCGCAACGAAGCCAGCTTGCGCGAGCATCTGGGCAAGTTTGGTACCACACCTTTTGAGCCCCTGGACATCAGCCTGAAGCTCAGCCAGCCTTGGTTTGTGCCCGCGTCCTTGCTCAACCAATTACGCCGCGATGCCGTGCAGGCCTTGGAAGATGCACGCTTGGCCGCCTACGAGCGGCCACAACGTGCGGCCGAAGTGTTGCCACCCGTGGCCTACCCCGAAGACACCCTGACCTACCTTGCCAACGTGTTCAACGACAAGGCGCGCGGTTTCTACGAACGCCACGGCGTGAAGGTGATTGCCGCCGCCTACGAGAGCCACGAGGAAGAAGGCGAAGTGTCTTTGATGATCACCAAACACTGCGTACGCTTCTCCATGAGCCTGTGTCCCAAGCAGGCCAAGGGCGTGACGGGGGTGCAGGGCACGGTGCGCGCCGAGCCGCTGACGCTGATCAACGGCAAGGAAAAGCTCACGCTGCGTTTTGACTGCAAGCCGTGCGAGATGCACGTGGTGGGCAAGATGAAGCGCTCGGTGCTGCAGGCGGCCAAGGAACAGCCGCTGACCTTCTACAAGACCCGGCCAGACGCGCAGCCGCTGCACTGATACGGGTTTGCCTTCAACCGTATAACGTCGTTGGTTCGCCTCGCCGTGCAACAGCACTGTCTTCGGCTTCCCGCCTCGTTCTCCGGCCGAATGCAAACCCGTATCAGCCGCGAGTGTTTCAAGCGTGGGCGGTGCGGAACACCGACACCGCCTCCACCAACTGACTGGCCTGCGTACGCAGGCTTTGCGCGGCAGCCGCGCTTTCTTCCACCAGCGCGGCATTTTGCTGGGTGCTGAGGTCCATGTCGGCGATGGCTTCGCTGATCTGCCCCACACCGGTGGCCTGCTCGCGGCTGGCGACCGAGATCTCGGCCACGGTGTCGGCCACGTGGCGCACGGCCGAGACAATCTCCGTCATGGTCTGCCCGGCTTCCCTCACCAGGTTGGAGCCCTCTTCCACACGGTAGACGCTGGTTTCAATCAGCGTTTTGATCTCCTTGGCGGCTTGGGCGCTGCGTTGCGCCAGGCTGCGCACCTCGCTGGCCACCACCGCAAAACCACGCCCCTGCTCACCCGCGCGGGCGGCTTCCACCGCAGCATTCAGCGCCAGAATATTGGTCTGAAAGGCAATGCCGTCGATCACGCCGGTGATCTCGGCAATCCTGCCCGAGCTTTCACGAATCGCCTGCATGGTGCCGACAACCTGCTCCACCACACCGCCGCCGCGTGTCGCCACACTCGAGGCCTTGGCCACCAGTTCGTTGGCCGTACCGGCGCTATCGGCATTGAGGCGAATGCTGCTGTTCATCTGTTCCATGGAGGCGGCGGTCTCTTCCAGGGACGCGGCCTGCTGCTCGGTGCGAGCACTCAGGTCGTCATTGCCCTGCGAGATCTGCTCGCTGGCCGTGGCCACGGATTCAGCGTTACGCCGCACATCGGACACGATGCCGGCCAACTGGTCCTGGCTGGTCTGCAGGGCTTGCAGCAAGCGGCCCAGTTCGTCGCGGCCGGCCAGTTGCACAGGCTGGCTTAGATCGCCTACCGCAATGGCATCTGCCGCACGTTGGGCCTCCACCAATCGGCTGGTGGTGGAACGGGCCACCAGCCAGGCATAGACGGCAAACAACAACACGGCCACGACCAGCGTAAGCCCCAGCAGCAGCATATTGCTCTGCACACCCGCCACCCGGTCCGCCAGGGTGAGGTCGAGTTGGTCGCTGGCGCTTTGGTTAAGTTCAAACTGCTGGCGAATGGCTTCCGTCATCAACGCAAAAAACGCTGGGGCTTCCATATTCAGCGCGCCGTCGACCAATTGTTCGCGCGTGGCTTTGATGGCGGCCTGCACGCTGGCCTGCAGTTTCTGCTGCAGCGGCGCGTACACCTTGGCCATGGCCGGGTCGGCGGCGGCGGCTTTGTCAAAACTGGTGTTGCTGCGCAGATAGCTGTCCTCGGCCAGCACCAACTGGGCATGGATCCGCAAGCGGTCTTCTGGGCTCACACTTTTGCGCGCCAGCGCGCCCGAGCCGAGCGCGCGCAAACGCCCCAAACGTTCGGTGAGCATGATGCCGTCCACCGCCGAGGCGGTGATGCTGCTGTAGCTGTTGGCTTCGGGGTCGAGTGACCAATTGAACACATCCAGCGCTGCGGCCAGCACTTGCAGCTGCGCCTCTATCAAGCTGGTGTGGCTGGCAAAACTCTGGGCGCTGTCCAGGCGCCGGGCTGCGACATCTGCGGCCAAACTCTTCCAGCGTGGCGCCAACTGGGTCCACTGCGCCTGCAGGCTGGTGGCGCCCGCATCGGCCAAGCGCTGTGCCACCAGGTCCATGGCACGGCCCACCTCGGCCTCTTTGCTCTCGCGCTGCGCAACAGCAGTGGCCGTGCCCGACAACATGGCCGTGGACAAACCCCGGTGCTCCTGGGTCAAGCGAACGCCTTCGTACAAGCTGCGCACCACCGGGCTGCCGGCAAGCTCACGCTGCGCAAAAGCCAGGTCCTGGGAGGCCAGTCGGCTGTACAACACACACGGTAGCAGAATGGCCAGCGCGGCCAGCAGTCCGAGCAGCATGAATTTGCGGCTGATGCTGGTATTCAAAATAATCTGCATGCGAATGTCTCCTTGAAAATCCTGTGGTCTGCACACAAGCCGCAAGCAGAATTCGGACCACACCCCGCCAACACTGGCATGTGGCGGCCTTACTTGACCCTGCTCAGTTACCGCGGTGGCGGCGTCGGCACAATACCGCCAAGGCTGTAGCATCGACAAGCTATTTCGAGGGCGGAAAATTCCGCGCGGTCCACAGGTTCACCCAGTTCATGAAGCAAAACGACAACCAGAACATCTTGCGCCACTGGCGCGAAGCCGTGCCACATGACAGGCTGGCCCACTTGATCCGCGACACCGAGCGCGCGTTCCGCAAATCCCTGCAGATGCGCCTGGCGGCACACGGCGTACCCTTTGGCCACTGGAGTTTTCTGCGCATCCTGTGGGAACAGGATGGGCTGACACAACGCGAGTTAAGCGACCATGCCGGCGTGATGGAGCCCACCACCTTTGCCGCCATGAAGACCATGGAAGCACAAGGCTACGTGACGCGCCGGCAGTTGCCCAGCAACAAAAAGAACATCTACGTCTATCTCACCGACCAGGGCCGCTCACTCAAGGAAAAACTGGTGCCACTGGCGGAGGAGGTGAACCACATCAGCACGGCTGGCATGACCGAGGCCGATGTCGCCCGGGCCCGCAAAGTCCTGCTGACCATGATTGAAAACCTGGCGCAGGACGAGGTCGACTGGAACCAGCAGGTGGTGTCTCCCGCCACACGCGGCAGCGTGTCCGAGCGCCCCGCGCCCTCAGCCAAGGCGGCGGCACGCCTCAAAAAAGCCTAGGCCATCATCCATCTATCCAGTGCGGCGCATCGCTGCCCGGTGGCACCGAGGGCCGCAGCCAACCCACAGGTGTGCGCGACAGTTGAGCCGCATGACGCACGGCTTGCAGCCGGCCAAAACCGCTGTCAAGCGACTCCAGCCAGGGTGTGATGGCCGTCTCCGCTGTCGCAAAACCAGCCTCGACGCGCCCGAGTTGACGCAGCCACTGTGCGGTTTGCGCCAGCGATAGCCGTACCAACCAACTGCCGCCCTCCAACTGCTGACGGCGCAGTGCCACAGCGGCCGCAGCGGCCATGAAAAAGCCGCTGGCGTAATCGAGGATTTGCACCGGCAAGGCCTTGGGGCCGGCTTGCCCCGCCGCAAGGCCTTCGGCCTGGTTGAAGCCGGTGGCGGTCTGCACCAGCGAATCGAAACCACGCCGCTGGCACCACGGGCCGTGTTCACCATAGGCCGAGAGTGACACATAGACGATGCCCGGCCGCTGTGCAGCCGCTTGCTCCGGGCCAAAGCCCAAGTCCTGCAATCCGCCAGGACGATAGCCCTGCAGCATCACGTGGCTGCCTTGCAGCAAGGCGGCAAAATCGGCCCGCCCGGCAAGGCTGCGCAGATCGGCCAGCACCGAACGTTTGCCACGGCTGGTCTCGGCGATCGAGGCAATATTCGGCAGATGCGGCGCGTTCACCAGCATCACGTCGGCACCGTAGGCCGCCAGGGTGCGCCCACCCACCGGGCCGGCCAGGATACGCGTGAGATCCAGCACACGCACGCCGTGTAATGGCCGTGCTTCTGCTGGCAACGCCGGCAGAGACAAAGGCGGCGCATCGCCAATACGCTCCAGCGTCCACAGGGGCTGGGTTTTCAGTGCCAACGCTTGGGGATGTAGATCCCAAGTGGCGAAGTCGCGCAAGGCGGCGACCACCAGGCGCTGCTCGGCAGCCGCAGTTTCAAATGCTTCGGCGCGCCAGTCTTGCAGTGCAGCGGTCACGTCTGCGGGTTGTGCGGTTTCCGGCGCCAGGCCCAGCAAGCGCAACGCACCGTCGCGGTGGTGCGCAAAGTTGGCGTGTATGCGTACCCAGCCATCGGCGCAGCGGTACAGACCGGAGAACGGGTCCCACTTGGGCGGCACCACCCCATCGACGCTGAACCAGCCGGTGCACTCCTGTGCCGCGGCCAGCATGTCGACACTGAGCATTTGCCTAGGCGCACCGCGCACCTGGGCCAGTTCGCAGGCCGCCAAGGCTGCGGCCGCAATGCTCACCTGCGCGGCAGTGCCCACATGGAAAGAAGATGGCAGCACCGGGTCTGCGCCGGTGAGCTGCACCTGGTTGAGGCTCTCTACCGGCAGTCCGGCCGCGGCCCACCATTCGGCCAAAACCTGCAGGGAGGACACAGCCGAAGCGGGCACCACACTAGATCAGCTTCACACCAGTCTTGGCCTGCAAAGCGTCCAGCGTCACACCTGGCGCCAGCTCCACCACCTTCAGGCCTTGCGGCGTCACGTCCATCACGGCCAGGTCGGTGATGATGCGGTCCACCACCCCCACGCCGGTCAAAGGCAAAGTGCACTTGGGCAGAATCTTCAGGTCTTCGGTACCGTCTTTTTTCTTGGCCACGTGTTCCATGAGCACGATCACACGCTTCACGCCGGCGACCAGATCCATGGCGCCGCCCATGCCCTTGACCATCTTGCCGGGAATCATCCAGTTGGCCAGGTCGCCGTGTTCGCTGACCTGCATCGCGCCCAGGATGGACAGGTTGATCTTGCCACCGCGAATCATCGCAAAACTGTCGTGGCTGCCGAAGATCGACGAGCCCTTGATGGTGGTGACGGTTTGTTTGCCGGCGTTGATCAGGTCGGCATCAACTTCGTCTTCGGTGGGGAAAGGGCCAATGCCCAGCATGCCGTTTTCCGACTGCAGCCAGACTTCCTTGTCACCCGTGTGGTTGGCCACCAGCGTGGGAATGCCAATGCCCAGGTTGACGTAGAAACCGTCTTCGAGTTCTTGGGCGGCACGGGCCGCCATTTGGTCTTGGGTCCAAGCCATGATTAAGCCCCTGCCTTTTCAGTGATGGTTCGTTTTTCTATGCGTTTTTCGGGGTTGGGGTTGTGCACGATGCGGTGCACGTAGATGCCGGGCAGGTGCACCTGGTCGGGCACGATGTCGCCGGTCTCGACCACCTCTTCCACTTCCACCACACAGATCTTGCCGGCCATGGCGGCGGCGGGGTTGAAGTTGCGCGCCGTGAGGCGGAACTGCAGGTTGCCCGATTTGTCGGCGCGGTGCGCCTTTACCAGCGCCACATCGGGCACCAGCGAACGTTCCATCACATAGGTTTCGCCGTCGAAATCGCGCAGCTCTTTGCCCTCGGCCACCATGGTGCCGACACCGGTCTTGGTGAAAAACGCAGGAATGCCGGCACCGCCGGCGCGCAGCTTCTCGGCCAGCGTGCCTTGGGGTGTGAATTCCAGCTCCAGCTCGCCCGCCAGGTACTGGCGCTCGAACTCCTTGTTTTCACCCACGTAGCTGGAGATCATCTTCTTGATCTGCCGCGTCTCCAGCAGCTTGCCCAGGCCAAAACCATCCACCCCCGCGTTGTTGGAGATCACGGTGAGGTCTTTGACACCCGAATCGCGCAGCGCGTCGATCAGCGCTTCGGGAATGCCACACAGGCCGAAACCGCCGACGGCAAACAGTTGGCCGTCTTGGACGATGCCCTTGAGGGCGTCGGCCGCGCTGGGGAAAATTTTGTTCACAACGGACTCCTTGGGTACAAATCAAACCTGACGATGAACACATCCACGAATGCGACGATACTACGTAACCCGATACGTAGAAGCTCGTAAGGACGAACGCCTAGTGACCTCTCAGACCGCCCCTGCTGCTCATGCCCTGGGCTCAGAAATCGATTACCGCCTGGCCTTTGAGCTGGCACCCATAGGCCTGGTGATCTCACGCAACCGCACAATTGTGGACTGCAACCAGCATTTATGCGAGATGTTCGGCGCCACACGTGACCAATTGGTGAACCAGTCTTTTCTGGTGTTGTACCCCACGGCCTCTGAGTACGAACGCATGGGTGCACGCATCGCACCGATCTTGAATGCCAAGGGCCACTATGCCGACAACCGCATCATGAAGCGCTTCGACGGCCGCTTCAAAGACGAGACCTTTTGGTGCCATGTCACGGGACGCGCGTTCAACCGCGCGGCGCCACATGAGGCAGGTGTTTGGTCGTTTGAGGATTTGTCGGCGATGCGGCCCGTGAAAGCCGAACTGACGGCGCGCGAGCGTGAAGTCGCGGCGTTTCTGATGGATGGCCTCACCTCCAAGGAGATCGGCCGGGCTTTGGGCATCAGCCACCGCACGGTGGAGATTTACCGCGCGCGGTTGATGCGCAAATACGAGGCCAGCACGTCGGCTGACCTCGTACACAAGCTGATGGCAGGTTAAAAACCTGCGACACCAGCAAGCGCCATCAAGCCAGGATCAAGCCAGGTCGAAGCGGTCCGCGTTCATCACCTTGGTCCACGCGGCCACGAAGTCGTTGACCAACTTCTGTTTGCCGTCAGCGCTGGCATAGACCTCGGCATAGGCGCGCAGCACCGAGTTGGAGCCGAAGATCAGGTCGTTGCGTGTGCCGGTGTACTTCACGGCGCCGGTCTTGCGGTCGCGGCCTTCAAACACTTCGGCTTCGGCGTCCGCCGCCTTCCACGCCGTTCCCATGTCCAGCAGGTTGACGAAGAAGTCGTTGGACAGTGTGCCCACCTTGTCGGTGAACACGCCGTGTTTGCCGCCGTCGGCATTGGTACCCAACACACGCAGGCCACCGACCAGTGCGGTCAACTCTGGGGCCGTCAACGTCAGCAGTTGCGCGCGGTCGATCAGCAGTGCCTCGGTCGATGCACCGATGGGGCCTTTCTTGTAGTTGCGGAAACCGTCGGCAAAAGGCTCCATCACTTCAAACGATTCCACATCGGTTTGTTCCTGCGTGGCGTCCACCCGTCCCGGTGCAAAGGGCACTTCGGTCAACACACCGGCGGCTTTGGCGGCTTGTTCCACCCCCACGTTGCCGGCCAGCACAATCACGTCGGCTAACGAAGCCTTGCCCGATGCCTTTTGGATGTCGATCAACTTGCCCAGCGTCTGGATGACGTTCTGGTTGACATCCCAATCCTTCTGCGGTGCCAGCGCCAGGCGCGCACCGTTGGCACCACCACGCTTGTCACCACCACGGAAGGTCGAGGCCGAGGCCCAGGCGACCGAGACCAGTTCACCCACCGACAAACCAGCGGCAGCAATCTTCGACTTCAGATCGGCAATGTCGTCCGCCGTGGGTTGGTGTATGGCCGCAGGCAATGGGTCTTGCCAGATCAGGTCTTCCTTGGGCACTTCGGGGCCGAGGTAACGCGCCTTGGGGCCCATGTCGCGGTGCGTCAGCTTGAACCAGGCGCGCGCAAAGGCTTCGGCAAACGCTTGTGGGTCTTCAGCGAAACGCTTGGAGATCTTGCCGAACTCGGGATCGAAGCGCAGCGTCAGATCGGTGGTCAGCATGGTGGGCTTGTGGAACTGGCCCTTCACATGTGCGTCGGGGATGATCTCCTCGGCGTCTTTGGCCACCCACTGCTTGGCACCAGCAGGAGACTTGCTGAGTTCCCATTCGAACTTGAACAGGTTTTCGAAGAAGTTGTTGCTCCACAGCGCGGGAGTCTTGGTCCAGGTGACTTCCAGGCCGCTGGAAACGGTGTCTTTGCCAAAGCCGCTGCCAAAGCTGCTGTTCCAGCCCAGGCCTTGCGCCTCTATGCCCGCGCCCTCTGGCTCTGGGCCTTTATGCGACTCGGGTGCGGCACCGTGGGTCTTGCCAAAGGTGTGGCCACCAGCGATCAAAGCGACGATTTCTTCGTCATCCATCGCCATGCGGTTGAAGGTGGCGCGTATGTCTTTGGCGGCGGCCATGTAGTCACCGCTGGCGTTCGGGCCTTCGGGGTTGACGTAGATCAGGCCCATGTGGGTGGCGCCCAGGTTCTTGTCCAGCTCACGATCGCCGCTGAAACGTTTGTCGGTGCCCAGCCAGGTGGTCTCGGCGCCCCAGTTCACGTCCATGTCGGGTTCCCATACGTCTTCGCGGCCACCGGCAAAACCGAAGGTACGAAAACCCATGGATTCGAGTGCCACGTTGCCTGTCAAGATAAACAGGTCGGCCCAGGAAATCTTCTGGCCGTATTTCTGTTTGATGGGCCACAGCAGGCGGCGCGACTTGTCGATGTTGACGTTGTCCGGCCACGAATTCAGCGGCGCAAAACGTTGTTGCCCACGGCCACCGCCGCCGCGCCCGTCCACCGTGCGGTAGGTGCCGGCCGAGTGCCAGGCCATGCGAATGAACTGCGGGCCGTAATGACCAAAGTCGGCGGGCCACCAGTCCTGGCTGTCGGTCATCAGCTTCACCAAGTCGGCCTTGAGCGCACGGTAGTCAAGCTTCTTGAATTCTTCGGCGTAGTTGAACTTCTCGCCCAGAGGGTTGGATTTGTTGGAGTGCTGGTTCAGCAGGTCAACACGCAGTTGGTTGGGCCACCAATCTTTGTTCGACGTACCACTGCCGGCGGCGTGGTGGAAGGGGCACTTGGCTTCTGTGGACATGGGGCTCTCCTTTATAGGTGGGTGAATGGCGTTTTCATCGGTCTGCACAAGTCAAAAACCTGGCGTTCCCGGTTGCCGCCAACCGGAACTTCTCGCGCTGAAGTCACACGGGAATATGCCCGCATCAGACCTCTTTGCAAAGAAAGAACGATGACGTTCATGATAATCAAATACTATCGAATCATCGGATAGATAAATCTTATCTATTCAATAGCTGTTTTCAAACGCGCCGCTGGTCATACATCATGAACAGACTTTTCACGCCAGTGAATCCCCCATTGGGGGCTCTGCCAGATGGTGCTTTCAGGAGAAAAGCACCGAGGAGAAACGCCCCCACGCAGCGCGAAAGAATGCTCCATGGCTTGAGCCTCCCCCCGCACCGGCCCAGGCCGCGCCGTATCATGGTGCGCGCCTTTCACACCACTGAAAACCAAGAGACATCGCCATGACCACTGCTACGACCAGCCGCGCACGTTATCCCCTGCCCGATCTCAACACCCTGCCCGAGGATCTCAAGGCCAAAATCCTTGAAGTGCAAGAGAAAGCCGGCTTTGTGCCGAATGTGTTCCTGGCGCTGGCCCGTCGTCCGGCCGAGTGGCGCGCGTTTTTTGCGTACCACGACGCTTTGATGCTCAAGGAAGAAGGTTCACTCACCAAGGGTGAGCGCGAGATGATCGTCACCACCACCAGCGCGGCCAACCAATGCCTTTACTGCGTGGTGGCGCACGGTGCACTGCTGCGCATCTACGAGAAAAAACCACTCGTGGCCGACCAGGTGGCGGTGAACTACCGCAAGGCCGACATCTCGCGGCGCCAGCGCGCCATGCTCGACTTCGCCATGAAGGTCAGCCAACATTCCGCCGAGATCGACGACGCGGATTTCGCCGCGCTGCACCTGCACGGTTTCGACGACGAGGACATCTGGGACATTGCCGCCATCACAGCCTTTTTTGGCCTGTCTAACCGCATGGCCAGCTTTGCGGGCATGGCGCCCAACCCCGAGTTCTACCTGCTGGGCCGCTTGCCCAAGCCAGCCAAAGCCAACTAAAGCCTGTGAATGGCAAAGCCATGCCCCCGCACAGAGCGAATCGCCGTTTTGCTTTCAACCCTAATTGGAGCCACGTGTGGTCAACCCGAATCTTCGTTTGTACGTCGATAGCCAATGCATCAGTCCGTACGCCATGTCCGCCTTTGTCGCCTTGCACGAAAAAGGCCTGCCATTTGACATCACCTCGGTGGACCTCGGCACGCGAGAGAACTTGGCCCCCGGCTTCGCCAGCCTGTCTCTGACACGCCGGGTTCCGACCTTGTGGCATGACGGTTTTGCACTGTCCGAATCTTCGGCCATCGCCGAATACATTGACCAGGTCTTTCCCGGCACTGCGCTCTACCCCGGCGAGGCGCGCGACAAAGCTCGCGCCCGGCAAGTGCAGGCCTGGTTACGCAGCGACCTGATGCCGCTGCGCCAGGAGCGCCCGACCGAAGTGCTGTTCTATGGGCAGAAATATCCAACACTCACGCCCGCAGCCCAAGCCGCAGCCAACAAACTCATCGCTGCAGCCGAAACCCTGCTTCCCGTAGGCGCACAATTCCTGTGTGACCAGTGGTCGATTGCCGATGTCGACCTGGCGGTGATGCTCAACCGCCTGGCCCTGCACGGCGACGCCCTGCCCGAGCGCCTGGCCAGCTATGCCCGGCAACAATGGCTGCGCCCCAGCCTGCGCCTGTGGCTTGAGCGGGAGCGCCCCGCGCTATGACGCCGATGATCTCCGCCAGCCCACCCTCTCAAGCAGGCCTGCGCCCGGCGCTACCCATACGCCGCCTGGAGGTCGACCTCAGCCAAGGCTTTGCGCGCCACTGGCTTGGCGGCGACGCCTTTCGTTCGCAGTTCTTCAACGCCTTGTCCATGAGTTTTCCGGTCGGCGAGCAGTTCTTCATCGATGCGGTGCGCAACGCCGTGCCACTGCTCGAAGCGCAAAGCCCGCAAGGCGGATCGGCAGCTCTGCACGAGACGCTTCAAGAATCCATTCGCGGCTTCATAGGCCAGGAGGCCACACATCGCCGCATCCACGGTTTGTACAACGCGACGCTGGAGCGGCAAGGCCTGCGCAACCGCTGGCAGCACTGGGCGCAAAAGCGCATCGCCACGCTGGCGCGGCTGGCCCAAGACCACGCCACGCCTTGGCCGTGACCTGTGCCTACGAACACTTCACCGCGCTGTTGGCCGACGGCACGCTGCGCTACCCGCGCTGGCTGGAGGGTGCCGACGAAAACCTGCGCAGCGTGTGGTTGTGGCACGCCGCAGAGGAAACCGAACACCGTGCAGTGGCTTTCGAGCTGTACCGCGCCGTGGGCGGCAACCATGCGTGGCGCGTGCGCTGGTTCATGTTTGTCTGGGTGATTTTTGCTTTCGACGCTTCGCGCCAAACCGCCTTGAACCTGCACCGCGATGGCAGCCTATGGCGCCCCAGTACCTGGCTGAGTGCCGCAGCTTTCTTTTGGGGAGTCGACGGTATGTTCTGGCGCAGTTTGCCCGCGACGCTGCGCTACCTGCGACGCGACTTCCACCCGGACCAGGAACAACACGCCGTGCCCGCTGCGGTGTTGGCGCAGTGCTGGCTGTCGGCCAACCAAGCCCGCTTCAAACTGGTGGGAGCAAGCCAGGACGGGCCGCCAGACGCTATGCTTTCAGAAGCATCTCCCGCTTGATAGACAAGCTTCAGCAGCATTTTTCTCTTGAACGCAGCGCAGCCCGCTTAGTCGCTCACCACGGCACGCAACCAGTCCGGCAAGTTCACTGCCTTCTGCTGCGCGTGGTTCACCCAGATCAAGGTGGCGCCGCCGGCGGCATGCACCACGCCGGCTTGGTCACTACGCTCCATCGTCACCCAGGTTTCCACCGTGGTGCGTTTGGGGTCGCTTACGTAGGTCTTGACCAGCACGTCGCCGGGGTATTCCAACTGCTTGTAGAAATTGCAGAACGCGTTGACGATCACCGGTCCCTCTTCCGCGCCATCACCGAGGGCACCGATGGACAGCAGCCAGTCGATGCGCGCCGTCTCCATGTAACGGAAGTAGGCCGCGTTGTTGACGTGGCGCATCGCATCCATGTCGCCCCAGCGTATGGGGAGCGACATCTCATAAGCCAGTTTTTTCTGTTCAGGAATTTCTATCTTCATGCGTCGAATATAGGGGCACGGCGGGCATTCACCGCCACGTGGCCGTCGCGCCAGAGACCTAGACTCAACGGTGTGCGCGGATCGACGCCACAATGCCCAGCGTGAACGCCAGTGCCGCCAGCCACTGCCAGAGGCTAGGCCATTGGCCGTCCCAGACAAAGGCGTAGAACAGGCCGAACAGCGTTTCACTGACGATGAGTTGGCCACACAGGCTGGGACTCAAACGGCGGCTGGCCACGTTCCACAGCAGTGTCGCCAGCCAGGCCGACCCCAAGCCAGTGGCGATGAAACAGATGGCGGGCAGCATCAGCCCATGTTGCATCACCAGCACCTGCGGCGCGGAACCCAAAACCAGCCACAAGACCAACGCCCCGGCCCCTGAGGCGATGCCCAGCCAGTTGGCCCAGTCGCTGGCACGCACCTGCGGGTGGCGCCGCAACCACGCGGCGTTGAGCAGGGCAAACGCCGTCCACGACACCATGGCCGCAACCGCATAAGCGATGCCGCGCCAGAAGTGCACGGCATCGCCCTGTGCTGCGGCCGGTTCGGCCCAACTCATCAGCGCCATGCCCAGCACGGTGAGCGCCGCGCCGGGCAGCAACGCAGCCCAGCGCAAGTTTTCGGGTTTGCCCAACACCATCACCCAAATGGGAATGGTGCCGATGATGAGGGTGGGCAAAGCACTACCGGCGTCGCGCAGGGCCAGCACCAGCAGCAGAAAATAGCCGGTGAAGCCGAGTACGCTCAAGCCTGCCGCAACGGCGGCTTGCGACCAGGTGGGCAGTTGCCGGCCGCGTGCGCTGAGCAGCATCACACCAGCCGCGCACAGGCCATAGACCAGCAAGCGCCCGGCCATCACGTCCACCGAGCCGTAGCCCGGCAACACCCGCGGCAACACAAACACCAAGCCCCACAAGGCCCCGGCAGCCAGGCCGGCCAAGATACCCGTCAGCACAGGGAAATCAATTCAGCAAACCCCAAAACCATCGTCCGCCGCGATCACCGCGCCATTGATGAAATGGCTTTGCCCGCTGGCCAGCAGCAGCAGCAGGCCATCCAGGTCTTCGGGCTTGCCCACACGTTTGCGCGGCAAGGTCTGCACCAGCTTTTCGCCCTGCTCGGAAGCCCACAGGTGGTGGTTGATCTCGGTGTCGATATAGCCTGGGCAAATGGCGTTGACATTGATGCCGTATCGGCCCCACTCGGCGGCCATGGCACGTGTCATCTGGATCACGGCGGCCTTGCTCATGCAGTACACGCCAATCTGCGGCACGGCCTTGAGCCCGGCGGCGCTGGCGATGTTGATGATGCGCCCGCCGGTATAAGAGCCCGGAGCCGCACCGGTGGCGCGCGCAATCATGCGTTTGCCCACCTCTTGGGCCATGAAAAAGGCGCCACGCACATTGGTGTCGAACATGAAGTCGAACGCGTCTTCGTCCACATCTTCCAGGCGCTGGCGCGTGCTCACGCCCGAGTTGTTCACCAGGATATCGATGGAGCCGACCTCGGTCTCGGCATGTGCCACGGCGGCCTTGATGGCAAAACGGTCGGTCACGTCGAGTTCAATCACATGTGCATCACCGCCCTCGCCTTCAATGCGGGCGCGCAGTGTCTTGAGCTTCTGCACCCGGCGGCTGGCCAGCACCACGGCCGCACCGGCGCGCGCCAGCGTTTGGGCAAACTGCGCACCGAGTCCGCCGGAGGCCCCCGTCACCAGGGCAACGCGTCCTGAGAGATCAATGTTGTAGGCCATGGTGAACGCTCCGTGCAAGAGTTGAAGAACGTGTTCGAGTGGCGGGCCAGTGGCTTCACAAGCTGCGACCAACTGCTCAATTGTGACAGTCACGCCCAGGGGGCTCGCAGACAATACATAAAATCGACGTTGATTCAAAAAAATACGCCGCAGGAGACTTGCGGTTTTTGTTCGGCCCCACAGTACCCCAACTACCCACGAGTAGCTACGTTCATGACACAAGAAGAAATCCTGTCGCAGTACGGTCCCCGAGAAGCCATGGAATACGACGTGGTGGTGGTCGGAGGCGGCCCCGCCGGCCTGTCCACCGCCATCCGCTTGAAGCAACTCGCCGCAGAGCAGAACAAAGAAGTTTCGGTGGTGGTACTGGAAAAAGGCTCCGAGCCTGGTGCTCACATCCTGTCGGGCGCCATCATGGACCCCAAGGCGCTGACCGAGTTGTTCCCCAACTGGAAGGAACTCGGCGCCCCGCTGAACCAGCCGGTGACCGACGACGCAATGATCTTCCTGGGTGAGAAGTCGGGCTTTCGCACACCCAACTTCCTGCTGCCCGACTGCTTTCAAAACCACGGCAACTACATCATCAGCCTGGGCAACTTCACACGCTGGCTGGCGCAACAGGCGGAAAACCTGGGCGTGGAAATCTTCCCCGGCTTTGCCGCGGCCGAGGTGCTGTACAACGACGACGGTTCGGTCAAAGGTGTGGCCACCGGCAATATGGGCGTGAGCAAGGAAGGCGAGCCCACGGGCGATTTCCAGCTCGGCATGGAATTACACGCCAAGTACACGGTGTTTGCCGAAGGTGCACGTGGCCACCTGGGCAAACAAATCATCGCGCGCTACAAGCTCGACGCCGGCAAAGACCCGCAGACCTATGGCCTGGGCGTGAAAGAAGTGTGGGAGATAGACCCCAAGCGCCACCAGCCCGGCTTTGTGATGCACACCGCCGGCTGGCCCATGGACAGCAGCACCTACGGCGGCGCCTTCCTGTACCACATGGAAGACAACAAGGTCACGCTGGGCTTCATCACCGGCCTGGACTACGCCAACCCCTACCTCAGCCCGTTTGAAGAATTCCAGCGCTGGAAGACCCACCCGAACATCCGCTACTACCTCGAAGGCGACGAAGCCAAGGGCATCAAGCCCGGTAAACGCATAGGCTATGGCGCACGTGCCATCACCGCCGGTGGGTTGATGTCGCTGCCTAAAACCGTGTTCCCAGGCGGCGCCCTGGTGGGTTGTGATGCGGGTTACCTGAACGTCAGCCGCATCAAGGGCAGCCACGCCGCCATCAAGACCGGCATGCTGGCCGCAGAAGCCGCGTTTGAAGCGCTGCAAAGCGGCCGCCAGCACGACGAACTCAGCGCCTACCCGGCCGCGTTCGAGAAAAGCTGGCTCTACGCCGAGCTGAAGAAGGCACGCAACTTCAAGGCCTGGTTCAAGAAGGGCCTGGTCACCGCCACGCTGATGAACGGCTTTGAGCAAGTTGTGTTGAAGGGCAAGATGCCGTGGACGCTGCGCCGCGACAAACCCGACCATGCCTATCTGAAGCCAGCGGCCGACTGCAAGCCCATCGCCTACCCCAAGCCCGATGGCAAGCTGACCTTCGACCGCCTCTCCAGCGTGTTCATCAGCAACACCAACCACGCTGAAAACCAGCCCGCGCATTTGACGTTGAAAGACGCCTCGGTGCCGGTAGGCATCAACCTCGCCAAATACGCCGGCCCCGAGTCGCGCTATTGCCCGGCCGGGGTGTACGAGTTTGTGAAGAACGAGGACAACAGCGACCGCCTGCAGATCAACGCGCAAAACTGCGTGCACTGCAAGACCTGCGACATCAAAGACCCGACGCAAAACATTGTGTGGGTCACGCCTGAAGGCGGCGGCGGGCCGAACTACTCCGGCATGTAAGCCACGACCAGCCTTTAAACGCGAGATCAAAGACCCGGAAATGCCGGGTCTTTTTCATTTTCACAACACAAAAGAGCGTAATGCGACGCTAATTTTCTATTTTTAAGTCAACAATCTTGCATCAAAACTTAACACGAATTATTCTCATTGGCTTTGACAAAAGAGGGCCTATGCAAAATATTCGACCAGCGGATCAGTTCCGCCCCAACACCCTAGCTGTTGCCAGCGCCCTGACGATTCTGTTGATACAGGGCACAGCCTGGGCGCAAACTGCCCCGGCCACCAGCACCGGCACGCTGCGTGAAGTCACGGTCAACTCCAACGCCGAAAAAGAAACTGCCACTTCGGCCGTGATCGGCTACAAGGCGAAAAATGCCGCCACCGCCACCAAGACCGACACCCCGCTGCTGGAAACACCGCAGTCGGTGACCGTGATCACGCGTGACCAGATCGTGGACCAGGGCGCGACCAACCTGCAAGACGCACTGAACTACGCCGCTGGCGTGCGTTCCGATGCCTACGGCTTGGATTCGCGCAGTGATGGCGTGCGCGTGCGCGGTGACTATCCCGACACCTACCTGAACGGCCTGCGCGAAGCCTATGGCTACTACACCAGCACCACCCGCCCGGACCCGTACACGCTGGAGCGCCTGGAAGTGCTGCGTGGCCCCTCGGGCATGCTGTTCGGCCAGGGCACCGTCGCCGGTGTGGTCAACATGGTCAGCAAACGCCCACAAGCTGAACGCCAAGGCGAAATCGGCGTGCAGTTTGGCAGCTATGGCCGCAAGCAAATTCAGGCCGACCTGACTGGCCCGCTGACGCAAGATGGTGAATGGCTCTACCGCCTGGTGGCCTTGGTGCGCGACGCCGACACACAAGTGGACTACGTGCCTGACGACCGCACGCTCATCGCCCCATCGCTCACGTGGCGCCCTAGCGCCATGACCTCGCTGACCTTGCAGGCCCTGTACCAAAAAGACAAGACCGGCAGCGCCGCACAATTCTTCCCCTGGTCGGGCACGATCTCGCCCAACCCTAACGGTCAATTGCCCACCAGCCGCTTCATCGGCAATCTGGATGACCACTACGACTCCGAACGCAAAACCGCAGGTTGGCAGTTTGAGCACAAGTTCAACGACAACTGGGCGCTGCGGCAAAACCTGCGGGTGGCGGAGAACACCAACGACTCGCTCTACAACTATGCCAACGCCTTCGTCGCAAGCCCTTGGTCTGGCACCAATCAAAGTGTTATTGGGCGTTACAAGGGCAATAGCTTCACCAAGACCCGCATGGTGTTGACTGATCAGAACGTGACCGGCAACTTCAACACCGGCACGGTGAAACACCAAGTGCTGGCGGGCCTGGACTTCAGTCGCCAAACGGAAACCGTGGCTTATGGAAGCTCAGCGTCCACTCCTATCGACGCTTACAACCCGGTCTACACCTACAACCCAACCGTGAACCCACGGTTCGAAGGCCCCAAGACCACGCAGCGCCAGATGGGTCTGTATCTGCAAGACCAGATGAAGATCGACAACTGGATCGCCATCGCCGGTTTGCGCCACGACAAGGCCACCACCGCTCAGGCTGGCAGTGCAGACGCTGACAGCAGCGCCACCACCATGCGCCTGGGGCTGATGTATGAGTTGGCTGGCGGTTGGGCTCCGTACATCAGCTACGCAGAGTCCTTTACACCCGTGTCGCCCGGCACTTACGGCACCATCTACAAGCCCAAAGAAGGCGAGCAGATCGAAGCGGGTATCAAGTACCAGCCCGCGGATGGCAGCACGCTGTTCACGGCCTCGGTCTACAAGCTGAAAGAGAAGAACCAGATGGGCACGTCCTCTGGACTGCCCGGTGTTGACGCACCGCAAATCGGCGCCCCGACCAAGAACAAGGGTCTGGAACTGGAATACAAAGCCACGCTGGCGCGCGCATTCGACGTGATCGCCAACTACACCTACACCGATGTCGACGAGAACCTGGAAGCCCAACCAAAGAACAACGCTTCGGTCTGGACCAAGTACCGTTTTGCGGTCGGTGATGTCAACGGCTTCTCGGTCGGTGCCGGCGTGCGTTGGCAGCAAGCCTTCCGCAACACTGGCGCACCGGAAGTGCCTGCCGTCACCCTGCTCGACCTGATGGCCGCCTATGACACCACACACTGGCGTTATGCGTTGAACATCAACAACGCCACCGACAAGGTCTACATGAGCACCTGCCTGACGCGTGGTGACTGCTGGATCGGCGCACGCCGCAACATCGTGGCCAGCGCGACATACCGTTTCTGATCTTCGGACTTTGAAGCCGCAAAAGCGCCCTAAGGGGCGCTTTTTTTGCCTATGCGATGCATCCATACCACTTCGGCGGCATGGCGTTGACGTTATGCTTGCATCACGCGGCCAGGTGGCCTGACCACTTGCCGCGTCCATAGAACATCAAACGGAGACAAACCAAGCATGAAAGTGACGATCACCGGCGGCGCCGGTTTCCTGGGCGTACGTCTGGCGCGCGAGTTGCTGCGCAAATCCAGCCTCTCTCTGGCGGGCGCGCCGGCCCAAGCCATCAGCCAATTGATTCTGGTCGACCGCGCCGCGCCGCCTGCGGATCTGCTGGCCGACCCACGCGTTGCGGCCGTGGTGGGCGACCTCAACGCCGTGCTCGGCAGCCCCGCCGAATCGGCCAAAGCCCTGCCCACCGATGTGGCGCTGGTGTTCCATCTGGCTGCGGCCGTAAGCGGTGAATGCGAGGCCGACTTCGACCTCGGCATGCGCAGCAACCTGGCCGCCACCCACGCACTGCTGGAAAACTGCCGGGCACTGAAGACCCGCCCCACCGTGGTGTTCGCCAGCTCGCTGGCGGTGTTTGGCAAGTCCGACCTGCTGCCCACGCCCGCTGTGCTGACCGACACCACGCTGCCCACACCACTGACCAGCTACGGCATCCAGAAATACATTGGTGAACAGCTCACCGCCGACTACGGCCGCAAGGGTTTCGTGCGTGGCCGCAGCGTACGGCTGATGACGGTGAGTGTGCGCCCGGGCAAGCCCAACGGTGCAGCCTCGAGCTTCTTCAGCGGCATGATCCGCGAGCCCTTGGCAGGTGTCACGGGCGTCTGCCCGGTGCCACCCAACACCGATGTGGCACTCTCCTCGCCCGCAACCACCATCGCCGGCATCATTCGCGCAGCCGAAGCCAGCGATGCGGAATGGGGCCCGCTGATCGCGCTGAACCTGCCCGCGCTGTGCACCACCACCGGCGAGATGGCCGCAGCCCTGGAACGTGTGGCAGGCAAAGCAGTCGCCGACCGCATCCAGTGGACGCCCGATCCGGTGATCCAGAAAATTGTCTCCACCTGGCCGGGCCGCACCGACGCCGCACGCGCGCGTGGCTTGGGCCTTCTGCCGGATGCGGATTTCGATAGCATCATCCGCGACTACATCCTCGAAAACCCCCATGCTGTGACGGGCACACGCCCCGCATAATCAAAGTTGTCATACAACTTTTTTGCCTATGGAGCATCACGCTCCATAGGTGCGGTGGTGATGCGTCCAACTATTAGAGGAGACTTCATGAAATTTTCGAAACTGAGCGTCGGCATGGGCCTGGCGTTGGGGCTTTTTGCATCGGCTTACGCCCAAACCACCACCTTGAAAATCGGCTATGCCACCACCAAGGAATCACATTACGGCGTGGGCTCCACGGTGTTCTGCGACGAAGTCGAAAAAGGCACCCAAGGCCGCTACAAGTGCCAGCACTTTGCCAATTCGGCACTCGGCGGTGAACGCGAGCAGATCGAAGCCGTGCAACTGGGCACACAAGACCTGGTGAACACCTCCACCGGCCCCGTGGGCAACTTCGTGCCCGAAGTGAAGATCGTCGACATCCCCTTCCTGTTCCGTGACTACGACCACGCACGCAAGGTGATGGACGGCCCCATAGGCCAGGACATCCTGACCAAGTTCCCCAGCAAGGGCATCATCGCGCTGTCCTGGACGGAAAACGGTTTCCGCCACATGACCAACAGCAAGCGCGACATCGTCAAGCCCGAAGACGCCAAGGGCCTGAAGATGCGCACCATGGAGAACAAGGTGCACATGGACGGCTATCGCACCTTCGGCATACTGCCTACGCCCATGGCCTTCCCGGAACTGTTTGGCGCGCTGCAACAGGGCACGGTTGACGGACAGGAAAACCCGATTCCAGTGATCTTGTCGTCCAAGTTCTCCCAAGTGCAGAAACACCTGTCGCTGACCGGCCACGTTTATTCACCAGCCTTGCTGCTGCTGTCCCCCAAAGTCTGGAACAAGCTGTCGGATGCCGACAAGAAGGTGTTCATGGATGCCGCCAAGAGCGCTTCCGTCGCCCAACGCAAGAAGGTCAACGACGACGAAAACAACGGCATCGCCCAGTTGGAAAAAGACGGCATGAAAGTGGTGCGCAACGTCGACGGCGCGGCCTTCCGCACCGCCTTGCAACCAGCCTATGTGAACTACGCCAAGGAATTCGGCGCGGACAACATCAAGAAGATCCAGGAAGTGAAGTGATTTAACTTTCACTCCCTACCGCCCGGCCAGATCCAGTTGGCTCCCCGGGCGGTTTTTTTTGCGGATGCCCCTGGCAGAGACACCCAAGTGAAAACCTTTGAACGTTATTTTTTATCCGCCAACCGATGGGCGCTGATCCTGTTGCTGGCGGCCATGGCCGTGATCATTTTTGTCAACGTCGCGCTGCGTTATCTCACCGACCAGTCGATAGAGTGGGCAGAAGAGATCTCCCGCCACATGATGATCTGGCTGACCTTTCTGGGCGCCGGACCGGTGCTGCGTTATGGCGGCCACATCGCCGTGGAGAACCTGCAGGATGCGCTGCCCACCGCCGCAGCGCGAAGCATACGCATCGTGGTGGCACTGTTGTTGTTTGCCTTCTTCGGCTTCATGGTCTGGTACGGCTGGCTTTATATGCAGCGCAACATGTTCCAGTTGACCGCCGTGTCGCAAGTTCCGTTTGCCTATATCTACGCGGCCATGCCGGTCGGCGGCATCTTATTGATCGTGCATTGGTGCCTGATCGTGCGCGACTATGTGTTGCAGCGCAGCTTTGCATCCGACGCCCACTTTGACGCGAATGCGAGTGCTTCCCTATGAACGCAAGTCTGATCCTGGTTCTTTCTGCCTGCCTGTTCCTGGCCATTGGTGTGCCCGTGGCGTTTGCCTTGGGCCTGGCCACGGTGGCCACGTTGATCCTGGCGGAGAGTTATCCGCTGTTTGTGCTGCTGAAGGAAACCTTTACCGGCATGGACAGCTTTCCGCTGATGGCCGTGCCGTTTTTCATCCTGGCCGCGGAGCTGATGAGCGGCGGCTCGCTCACCGAAGTGCTGCTGAAGTTTGCCGGCCAGTTTGTCGGCCATAAACGCGGCGGCCTGGGCTACACCAACGTGGTCTCGCTGACGTTCTTCTCGGGTATTTCGGGCTCGGCCCTGGCCGATGCTGCGGGCCCCGGCTCTATGCTGATCAAGATGATGGACAAGGCGGGCTACGACCGATCCTACGCCGCAGCGCTGACCGCTGCCACGGCCATCGTGGGGCCCATCATCCCGCCGTCCATCATCATGATCATTTATGCGCTGCAGGACGACAACGTCTCGGTGGGCTCGCTGTTTGTGGCGGGCATCTTGCCGGGCATCCTGATCGCCATCGCCATGTGTATCGTGAACTTTCGCGTGTCCAAGCAGCGCAACTACAAAGGCGACGGTGGCATGCCACCCTGGCCCGAAGTCTGGCGCACCACCTGGAAAGCCATTCCAGCGCTGCTGCTGCCGGTGATCATTCTGGGCGGCATGCGCGCGGGCTGGTTCACACCCACCGAAGCCTCGGTGGTGGCGGTGTTCTACGCGCTGGTGTGTGGCAAGTTCATCTACCGCACACTCGAATGGAAGGCTCTGCCCGACATCCTGGCGCGCTCTGCCCTGCTCACCGCTTCGGTGTTGATCATCATCGGCTTGTCGGCCGGGTTTGCCTGGATCTTGACGATTGAAGGCCTGCCGCAAACCATGGCCGACTGGATTGTCGGCATGAACCTGTCGCCGTGGATGTTCCTGGTCATCGTCAACATCTTTCTGCTGCTGTTCGGCATCTTCATCGAGCCGCTGCCGGGTGTGATGGTGCTCGCGCCCATACTGGCACCCGTGGCCGTGAAGCTGGGCATAGACCCGACTCACTTCGCCATGGTGGTGATCTTCAACCTGACGCTGGGCATGATCACGCCACCCGTGGGCGGGCTGTTGTTCGTCACCTCCAACGTGTCGCGTGTACCCATGGGGCCGCTGGTGCGCGAACTCATGCCGTTCCTCTGGGCGCATGGTGTGGTGCTGGTACTGCTGACCTTTATTCCGGCACTCAGCACCTGGTTGCCACATGTGATGGGATTTAAGTAAGGCGACTTCCCTGGGATGCGCTGCATGCCTGGACGCGAGGGCCTAGGGTGAGGAGCGGGATGAGAAGCGCCACGACGCAGATCGCCCGCCCCCGCACTTTTACGCACCGCGACGATTCATGTAGGGCATCCCTGGGTATACTCGCCACCGTCAGGAGAGAGTCAACAAACGCCCTAGCGTTTGCAGGCCGCCGAAGGCGCAAACCGCAAAGGTTTTAACGCTCAGGTACCCAGGACTGACACCCGCCGGCCGCAAAACCGGCGTTCCCCACTGGAGAGAAGCCCGCACACCTGATCAACGTGGAGCGGTCTCACCGAAGGAGCAACCCCACATCGCTGGGCGAATCTCTCAGGTAAAGCGGACAGCGGGGGCACGTGCCAAGCACGTCCATGGTGATGCACCGTGGCGCGCGTGGTGATTGAACTGCCCCTCGGAATCCGCACCCATGTCCTCCTCGACCACCTCTTCAGATTTATTGCTCACGCCGCTGCACGCGCTGCACCTGGAACTTGGCGCCCGCATGGTGCCGTTTGCCGGCTACAGCATGCCGGTGCAATACCCCGCAGGCCTGATGGCCGAGCATTTGCATACCCGCAGCGCGGCCGGTTTGTTCGACGTCTCGCACATGGGCCAGTTGCGCCTGGAAGGGCCGGACGCAGCCGCCGCGTTCGAGTCGCTGATGCCCGTGGACGTGATCGACCTGGCCGTGGGCAAACAACGCTACGGCCTGCTGCTCGACGATCACGGCGGCATCCTCGACGACTTGATGTTCTTCAACCGTGGCACGGATATTTTTGTGGTGGTGAATGGCGCCTGCAAAGTGGCCGACATCGCCCACATCCAGGCGCGCATTGGCACGCGCTGCCAGGTCATCCCCATGCCGGAGATGGCGCTGCTGGCCCTGCAAGGACCACAAGCCGTCACCGCGCTGGCCCGCCTCGCGCCAGGCGTGGAAAAGCTGGTGTTCATGACGGGTGGCAGCTTCAAGGTGGGCGCAGCCGATTGCTTCATCACACGCAGTGGCTACACCGGCGAAGACGGTTTTGAAATCTCGGTCCCCGCCACACAGGCCGATGCCCTCGCCCGCTTGCTGCTGGCCCAGCCTGAAGTCAAGCCGATTGGCCTGGGCGCACGCAACTCGTTGCGCCTGGAAGCCGGTTTGTGCCTTTATGGCGCCGACATAACCACCACCACCACGCCGGTAGAAGCCGGCCTGAACTGGGCCATGCAAAAGGTAAGGCGCACCGGTGGTGCACGCGAAGGCGGCTTCCCAGGTGCTGCAAAAATCCTAGCGCAGCTCGCAGACCCAGCGGGCACCGTGGCACGAAAACGTGTTGGCCTGGTCGCACTGGAACGTGTGCCGGTGCGCGACCACACCGTTCTGCAAGACTTGCAAGGCAACACCATAGGCGAAGTGACCAGCGGCCTGCTGGGCCCGAGCATAGACAAGCCTGTGGCCATGGGCTACGTGGATGCGGCCCATGCCGCCATCGGCACCCGCGTCAACGCTATCGTGCGTGGCAAGCCCGTGCCCATGGAAGTGGCGCCCATGCCGTTTGTGCCCAACCGTTACGTACGCGGCTAAACACCTGCCAAACCACTGCAGAATCACACCTGCAGTTCAAGGGTTTCAGCAAGACCTTAGCCAGCGCAGCAGTTGCATCTTTTTAGTTTGAATCCATCCAGGAGTTTTTCCATGCCCATTTATTACACAGAAGACCACGAATGGCTGTCCGTTGAGGGCGACATCGCCACCGTGGGCATTACCCACCACGCACAGGATGCGCTGGGCGATGTGGTGTTTGTCGACCTGCCCGAAGTCGGCAAAACCATCGCGCAGAAAGAAGTGGCCGGTGTGGTCGAGTCGGTGAAAGCCGCCGCCGACGTCTACATGCCTGTCTCTGGCGACGTCACCGAAGTGAACGAGGCCTTGCGCGCCGACCCCGCCCTGGCCAACAGCGACCCGCTGGGCGCCGGCTGGTTCTTCAAGGTCAAGCTGTCGGACGCCGGCCAACTGACCGCGCTGCTCGACGAGACCGCCTACACCAAGTTCAGCGAAAACGCCTGATCTTGCTTAGGGCAATGCTGAACATCAGCATCGCCTTGGCGCCTGGTTTCCACCGGGCGCCCCCTCTTTAACTGCCCCCTGCTAATTGCTGTCACCCCACGGAGCCTGCCATGCTGATGTCCGCCGCCACCCCGCTTGAGGCGCTGGAGAACCCCGCCGAATTCATTGCCCGCCACATCGGCATAGACGAGGCCGACGAGGCCCGCATGCTGGCCGTGGTCGAGTCCAGCTCGCGCCGCGAGTTGATTGACGGTATCGTGCCGCGCAGCATCGCGCGCAGCAACCCCATGCAGTTGCCGCCACCGGTGACAGAAGCCGCAGCGCTGGCCGAGTTGCGCGCCATCGCCGCCAAGAACCAGGTGTTCAAGAGCCACATTGGCCAGGGCTACTACGACACCCACACGCCAGGCGTGATCCAGCGCAACATCCTGGAAAACCCCGCCTGGTACACCGCCTACACGCCCTACCAGGCCGAAATTTCGCAAGGCCGCATGGAGGCCCTGGTCAACTTCCAGACCATGGTGTGTGACCTCAGCGGCATGCCGATTGCCAACGCCTCCATGCTGGACGAAGCCACGGCCGCGGCCGAAGCCATGACGCTGGCCAAGCGCAGCGTCAAAAGCAAGAGCAACGTGTTTCTGGTGGCCGGCGACTGCCACCCGCAAACCATTGAAGTCATTCGCACGCGCGCCAAGCCGCTGGGTATTGAAGTGGTGGTGAGCACCGCCACCACGCCGCTGCCGCAATTGATGGCCGAAGGCGACTTCTTCGGCGTGCTGGCCCAGTACCCCGCCACCAACGGCACGGTGCACGACCTGCGCCCGCTGGTCGGTGTCGCGCACGCCAAACACGCCGCCTTCTGCGTGGCCGCCGACTTGCTGGCCTTGACCCTGCTGACGCCGCCTGGCGAATGGGACGCCGACATCGTGCTCGGCAGCACCCAGCGCTTTGGTGTGCCCATGGGCAACGGCGGCCCGCACGCCGCTTACCTGGCCTGCCGCGACGCATTTAAACGTTCGCTGCCCGGCCGCCTGGTGGGTGTGAGTGTGGACAGCCACGGCCAGCCCACCTACCGCCTGGCGCTGCAAACCCGCGAGCAGCATATTCGCCGCGAAAAGGCCACGTCCAACATCTGCACGGCACAGGTGTTGCCTGCCGTGCTGGCCAGCATGTATGCCGTGTACCACGGCCCGCAAGGCCTGCTGCGCATTGCCGAACGTGTGGCACGTTTCACCGCCATTCTGGCGCGCGGCCTGCAGCAGATGGGCTACACCATCACCAATTCCAGCGCCTTTGACTCGCTCACCGTCAAGACCGAAGACGCTACACATTCAATAGCTACCTACGCTCGCCAGTCGGGCATCAACCTGCGTTATCGCTTGAATTCCCACCTGGGCATTTCGCTGGACGAAACCACCACGCGTGAAGACATCACCCGTTTGTGGGCGGTGTTTGCGCCGGCCGGTGTCAATGCGCCGCTGTTCCAGGAGCTGGAAGGTGTGCACGAGTTGCTGATCCCGTCCGATCTGCGCCGCACCACGCCGTTTTTGACGCACCCGGTGTTCAACACACACCACTCCGAAACCAGCATGCTGCGCTACATCCGCCGCCTGAGCGACAAAGATCTGGCGCTGGACCGCAGCATGATCCCGCTGGGCAGTTGCACCATGAAGCTCAACGCCACCAGCGAGATGATGCCCATCACCTGGCCCGAGTTCGCGCGCATCCACCCGTTTGCGCCGGCCGAGCAGCGCCTGGGCTACACGCTGCTGGACGAACAATTGCGCGCCTGGCTGTGCCAGGCCACGGGTTATGCCGGCATCAGCCTGCAACCCAATGCCGGTTCCCAAGGTGAATACGCCGGGCTGCTGGCCATCAAGGGTTTTCATGACGCGCATGGCCAAAGCCACCGCAACATCTGCTTGATTCCATCGTCCGCACACGGCACCAACCCGGCCAGCGCACAAATGGTGGGCCTCACGGTGGTGGTGACGGCGTGTGATGCGCAAGGCAACGTCGACATGGTCGACCTGCAGGCCAAGTGTGAACAACACAGCGCCAACCTGGCCTGCGTGATGATCACCTACCCCAGCACCCACGGCGTGTTTGAAACCCAGGTCAAGGAACTCTGCGCCATGGTGCACAGCCATGGTGGCCGCGTCTATGTCGACGGCGCCAACATGAACGCGCTGGTGGGCGTGGCCGCGCCCGGTGAGTTTGGCGGCGACGTGAGCCACCTGAACCTGCACAAGACCTTTTGTATCCCGCACGGCGGCGGCGGCCCCGGCGTGGGCCCGGTGTGTGTGGTGGAAGACCTGGTGCCCTATCTGCCGGGCCATGCCACATCGAATCTGCCCGGTGTGGTGGGCGCGGTGTCGGCCGCGCCTTTGGGCAACGCCTCGGTGCTGCCCATCAGCTGGATGTATTGCCGCATGATGGGTGCCGAAGGCCTGCAGGCCGCGACCGAAATTGCGATCCTCAGCGCCAACTACATCAGCTCGCGCCTGAAGGACCACTACCCCACGCTGTACGCCAGCGCCAACGGCCATGTGGCCCACGAATGTATTCTGGACCTGCGCCCGCTGAAAGACACCAGCGGCGTGACCGCCGAAGACGTGGCCAAGCGGCTGATGGACTATGGCTTCCACGCGCCCACGCTGAGCTTCCCGGTTCCCGGCACCTTGATGGTGGAGCCGACCGAGAGCGAAACGCTGGATGAGCTGGACCGTTTTGTCGACGCCATGATCGCCATCCGCGAAGAGATTCGCCTAGTGGAAACCGGCACCTGGCCGCAAGACAACAACCCGCTGAAACACGCACCACACACCGCCGCCAGCCTGCTGGGCGCGGAGTGGGGCCATCCCTACCCGCGTGAGCTGGGCGCCTTCCCCGTGCCAAGCCTGAAGCAACTGAAGTACTGGCCGCCCGTGGGTCGGGTCGACAACGTCTACGGCGACCGCAACCTGTTCTGCAGCTGCGTGCCGATCAGCGATTACCAGTAGGCACACGCGGCAGCTTCCGTCACACACACCGCCACCGGACCAGCGCGTCCGAGTGGCGTACGAAGCTCGTTAGCCGAACGCAACTGCCGCTACCAGGCGGGAACACCGTCTGGGCGTCGTTGATGGCATCGCTGTCCTTGATTTCGGATTGGGAGACACACGCGATCACTCGCGGGCCTGGCTCATGGCCAGCAGTGGTGGCCACCATCACAATCTATGCTGGCTGAACGGTGCACAAAAAAGTGAATGCATCAAGGTCGACAAAGCACTCACAAAAACACAATCAGACCCGCAAGAAACCGGCATACAAAGGAAAGACAGCCCCGCGCGTGGCGGCGAATTCCTCGGGGTTTCATCTCACTTATTTCAGGGCATTCACGCCCCCACGATGCGCGCAAGGGAGAACGAAAAAGTAAACTACGCGATTGCGCCCCCGCGATTGATACAAGTCTGCGACGCGCTCCTCCAACTGCCCTTACCACTTCATGCGCTCCAAATCGTCAGCTTCGTTGGCGTCTTCCGCCCCCCACACATCCGGCGTGCGCAGATCCGCTGCAGACGAAGCCCAGCTGGAGCACCTGGTTCGCGATCTGCGGAACTACCAATCCGAGCTGGAGAGCCAGAACAAGGTCCTGCGCTACAGCCAGGCCATGGCGGAAGGGGCTTCAGAACGTTTTGAAACGCTGTTTTCTGCCGTGCCTCTGGCGTTGATGGTGGTGGATGAGCTGGACATGGTGGTGCAGTGCAACTCCATGGCCCAGCGCCTGTTTCAACCGACGGAGCGCGATCAGCCGCTGAACTTTTTGATGCCTTTTGTCAGCCCCGGTTGCACCGAGCAAGTGCGCCAGGCTTTTCGCGAAGCGCTGAGTGATGGCCATTGCGAAACCACCGAGGTGTTGTTCAACATTGGCGCCGACCGGACGATCACCGGCGATTTGCATATCGCCCGGCTGGAATCCTCGCATGAGCCGCAGGTGCATTTCATCTGCGCTGTGATTGACCAAGGCCCGCTGGTCACCGAGCGGCGCGCGCTGCAGCAAAGTGGCGCGGCACTGCGTCAACGCAACGAACAGTTGCGCCAAAGTGAAGCCCGGCTGGAGGCCATCATCAACTCGGCACTGGATGCGATCATTTGTGTGGACCAGCACCAGCGTATTACCGTCTTCAACCCCACCGCGGCGGCACTTTTCCAGTGCCCCTCGGCGCAGGCGCTGGGTTCACCACTGGACCGGTTTTTCCCGACCGCGGCCGAGGCCTTGTCGCACAACCAGATCTCCACACAGGCGCTGCTGGGCGAAATGAACGCGCTGACGGCCGGGGGCAAACGCCTGTCGGTTGAGGTCAGTGTGTCGTTCGAACACCATCCTGATGGCGACACCACCACCATCTTTGCGCGCGACCTGACCAGCCGCAAACGCGCCGAGAAGCACCGCAACATGCTCGAGGCGCAACTGCGTGAATCGCAGAAAATGCAGGCCGTGGGCACCATGGCCGGTGGCATCGCCCACGATTTCAACAACATTCTGAGCGCCATTCTGGGCAACGTGGAGTTGGCCAAGGAAGACGCCGGCGCCGACTCTCCGGCGCTGGTGAGCCTGCAGGAAATCGAAAAAGCCGGGCGCCGCGCGCGCGATCTGGTGCGGCAGATTCTGACCTTCAGCCGCAATGAGGCGCCGCGCCGCCAGCCGGTCGCCCTGTCTGAAGTCGTGGTGGAGACCGAACGCCTGTTGCGTGTGACCTTGCCGCCCGCGGTTGAACTGCATCTGCATATCAATGAAAACACCCCGGTGGTGTTGGCCGATGCCACACAGGTCGAGCAAGCCGTGCTCAACCTTTGCACCAATGCCATCCAGGCCATAGGCGACAACCGCGGCACGGTGGCGATAGAGCTTTCGGGCGTATTGCCCGACGCCCGCCTCTGTGAACGGCTGGGCCTGGTGCCCGGCCGTTATGCCCAGCTCGCCGTGCGCGACAGCGGCAAAGGTATAGACGACGAAACCCTGCTGCGGGTGTTCGAACCGTTTTTCACGACCAAGGAGGTCGGCCAAGGCACGGGCCTGGGCCTGGCGGTGGTGCATGGTGTGATGCGCAGCAATGCCGGTGCGGTCGACGTGCAGAGCGCGCCGGATCTGGGCAGTGTTTTTACGCTCTATTTCCCGGCGGCCAGCGCGGACCAGACCTTGAGCACCGTGGCCGACCCCGTGGCCCCGCCCAACGTCGACGGCCAGGGCAAACACGTGATGTACGTGGACGACGACCAAGCCCTGGTGTTTCTTGTGAAGCGGCTGCTGCGCCGGCGCGGCTTTCGCGTGAGCGGCTTCTCCGACCCGCACCACGCGGCGGCGGAGCTACGCGCCAACGCACATTCCTACGACCTGCTGGTCACCGACTACAACATGCCCGGCTACTGCGGCGTGGATTTGGTGCGTGAAGCGCGCTTGATTCGCCCCGACCTGCCCGTGGCGCTGGCCTCGGGCTACGTCACGGGTGAAATCGAGCAAAGCGCCCTGGCCGAAGGTGCGCGAGCCTTGATACACAAACCCAACGACGCCGAAGAACTGTGCGCCACCGTGCAGCAACTGATCATGGGCCATGACTCTGTGGGCAAAATCGCCCCCGCAGCCGCCGCACAAAACCCCGTGGCATCTGGCGCAGCGGAGACAGCCGATGACGGCGCCCCCTCTACCCTCCCCTCCCATGACAGCCACTGAAACGCCCGCCACCGCCCAGCAGCCGCGCAACCCGCTGCACGGCCTCACACTTGAAGCCATACTGACCGCGCTGGTGGAGTTTTATGGCTGGGAATCGCTGGCGCAACGTGTGCCCGTGCGCTGCTTTGCGTTGAACCCCAGCATTCGCTCCAGCCTGACCTTTCTGCGCAAAACCCCGTGGGCACGCGAAAAGGTGGAGGGTCTGTACCTGTTCATGCTGCGCGAGCAAAAACGTGGTGCCCAGACGCCTGCTGCCAAACGCCGCCCCGTGAGTGGCTGAGTGTGTGGCTGACGTCATGGCTACGCATCCGGCTGGCCCCGTGGAAACAGGGGCTGCAGCCGGGCTGGACGTGGTGTATGCCGACGAGGCCTTGCTGATTCTGAACAAACCCGCTGGCTTGCTGGCTGTGCCCGGGCGCGGGCCCGACAAGCAGGACTGCCTGTCTTCACGCGCCGCGAACGTCTTTGGCCAAGCGCTGGTGGTGCACCGCCTGGACATGGCCACCTCGGGCTTGATCGTCATGGCGCGGAACCCGGCCGTGCAACGTGACCTGGCCTACGCCTTTGCCCAGCGGCAGGTGTCAAAGCGTTATGAGGCCGTGGTCACGGGTTTTGACAGCGATGGCATCGACCATTCAGGGCCCGGCCTTTGGTCTGGTTCTTCAGAATGGCACGAGATCGACCTGCCCATTGCCGCCGATTGGGCGCGCCGTCCGCTGCGGGTGATCGACCAAACCACGGGCAAACCAAGCCTGACACGTTGGCGCATGCTCGAGCCCTGGCGTGTGTCGGGAAGCATGCGCGTGGCACTGGAACCCGTGACCGGCCGCACCCATCAGTTACGGCTGCACATGGCCGCTTCGGGCCACGCCATCCTGGGCGATACCTTGTACGCGGACCAGGCCACGCAGGCACTTGCGCCACGGTTATTGCTGCATGCCGGCACACTTGGCTTCCAGCATCCGGTGCGGCAGCAGCCGGTGGTTTTTACAGCCCCCACGCCATTCTGATTTTTGCAGCGCGCGGGCTCGAGGGGCAGCCTGGGAAAGCGGCAACAGCTATTAACTTTATAGTATTTAGCGGGTTTTGCAACGTAGTGAATCCGAGTGACACAAGCTGGAAAGAGCGCGCTATCATGGCTTCATGACACAAGCAAACCTCTACATTCTCACGGGCGGTTCGCGCGGCATGGGGTTGGCCATCGCCGAGCAATTGCTGCAACCCGGCAATACCGTCATCACCATTTCGCGACGCACCAACACGCTGCTGGAAGCCCACGCCACCAGTGCGCGCGCCACGCTGGAACAGTGGTCACACGACCTCACCACCAGCATCCCCGTGGGGCAACATCTGGCGCACTGGCTGCAACACCAGGGGCACAGCGACTTCGCCAGCGCCACACTCATCAACAACGCGGGCACGCTGGCACAACTGGTGCCACTCAGCCAGGCCGATCCGCTCGACCTGGCCCACGCATTGCGTGTAGGCCTCGAGGCCCCCATGCAATTGACGGCCGCTTTCCTGCGCGCCACCGCCGAATGGAAAGGCGTGCGCCGGGTGCTGAATATTTCGTCTGGTTTGGGACGCCGCGCCATGGCTTCGCAGGCCGCATACTGTGCGGCCAAGGCTGGCCTAGACCACTTCACACGTTGTCTTGCATTGGATGAATCACTCAAACCCAACGGCGCCAAGGTGTGCTCGTTGGCGCCGGGCGTGATCGACACCGACATGCAAGTCGCCCTGCGCGGCGCCGATGCCAAGCACTTTCCTGATCAGGCCAATTTCGCCAGCCTGAAAAGTGGCGACAAGCTCTCCTCACCCGCTGACGCCGCCAAGCAGGTGCTGGCCTATCTGGAGCGAGCCGATTTTGGCAGCAACCCGGTGGCAGACGTTCGCGACTGACCGCATCGTCCATGACGTCCCCATGACGCACACACGCATGGGCTGCACAAAACAAAAAAGGGCCCGAGGCCCTTTTTTGTTTTCAACTCAACGGACAGCGGCCGGTCAATACACCTGGGGCACCATCAGCTCCGGCGGCACGGGGTGGCGGATGTAGTCGTTGTTGCGCACACGCTCGGGCAGCACGATGGCCGGGTGTGGAACCTCCTGGTAAGGCATTTGATCCAGCAGGTGGTGGATGCAGTTGAGTCGCGCTTTCTTCTTGTCGTCGGCTTGCACCACGTTCCACGGGGCTTCTGGGATGTGTGTGCGCTCCAACATGATTTCCTTGGCCTTGGTGTAGTCCTCCCAACGGCGGCGCGACTCCAAATCCATGGGGCTCAGCTTCCATTGTTTTAATGGGTCATGGATACGCCCGAGAAAACGCAGGTGCTGCTCTTCATCAGAAATGGAGAACCAATACTTGATGAGTTGTATGCCCGATTGCACCAACATGCGCTCGAACTCCGGCACGGAGCGAAAGAACTCTTCATATTGCGCATCGGTACAAAAGCCCATGACCCGCTCCACACCGGCGCGGTTGTACCAGCTGCGGTCAAACAGCACCATCTCGCCCGCTGCCGGCAGATGCGCAACGTAACGCTGAAAGTACCACTGCGTACGTTCGCGGTCGTTGGGTGCTGGCAGTGCTGCGACGCGGCACACGCGCGGATTGAGCCGTTGTGTGATGCGCTTGATCACACCCCCCTTGCCCGCAGCATCACGACCTTCAAACAGTATCACCACCTTGTGACCGCTGGAAACCACCCAGTCCTGCAGCTTGACCAGTTCAGCTTGCAGGCGAAACAGTTCTTTGAAGTATCTTCTGCGGGCAGCCTTGTCGTCCTGTCCATCGATTGCACTGCTGATCGCATCGGAACCGTCTTCTGAATCGACCCAGGAGCGGTCTTCCAGCGCCAATTCAAGCTCTTCGTCGTAGCTGTCAATCAGGTCTCTATGAAGGCGCTCCATCAGTGCGCCGTTGGCGCTACTGTCTAGGCTTTCTGCCACGTTAGTCGAAATGTCCACACGTCACTCCTGCAGGTCTAATCCTGCCAAGCGTAGCGGCTCAACATGTCGATTTTGTGACGGTCATATGTCTATGCCGGGACCATCTCCAGCAAAACCAATGCCCTACTTGGCAATCAGCATCTGGTAGATGTCATCCTTGACCTTCAGGCGACGCTTCTTCATCTCTTCAAAACGCTCGTCGCTGATGGGCAGACCATCTTGTTCGAGTTGCCCAATGGCATGGTTGAGCTCGTCGTATTCGTTGAACAAGTGCAGGAAACGCGCACTTGAAATCTTCATGCTGCGCATCTTGCCCACCAGTTGGGGGAACTCGTGCGCGAGATCGTGGTTCAGCAGTTCCATGATTTGTCTCCTTGGTTAATCGCGCTGCGCCGGAGGTGGAGCAGAATGACAACCAGCGCAGTATGCGCCGATTCAAGCTAAATTTTCAGGAGCACACATGGGACGCGAAGTTGTAGTTGTCAGCGGCGTACGCACCGCCATCGGAACCTTTGGCGGCAGCCTCAAGGATGTTGCCCCCACAGAACTGGCGTCTGTTGTGGTGCGCGATGCGCTTCAGCGCGCCAATGTAGACGGCGCTGAAGTTGGCCACGTGGTGTTTGGTCATGTCGTCAACACCGAGCCCAAAGATATGTATTTGTCGCGCGTCGCGGCCATCAACGGCGGCTGTAGCCAGGAAACCCCGGCCTACAACGTCAACCGCCTGTGTGGTTCAGGGCTGCAAGCCATCGTTTCGGCCGCACAAAGCATCTTGCTCGGCGACGCAGATGTGACCATAGGCGGCGGCGCCGAGAACATGAGTCGCGCGCCTTACGCATCACTCAACACCCGCTGGGGCGCACGCATGGGTGATGCCAAGATGATAGACATGATGATGGGCGCCCTGCACGACCCGTTCCACAACATCCACATGGGGGTGACCGCCGAGAACATTGCCGCCAAATGGGGCATCACACGCGAAGAGCAGGACAGGCTGGCGGTCGAAAGCCACAACCGCGCCGAACGCGCCACGCTGGCGGGCTATTTCAAAGAGCAGATTGTGCCGGTCATGCTCAAGAGCAAAAAAGGCGACGTGGCCTATGCCAGCGATGAACACTTCCGTGCGGGCGCCAAGATCGAAGACATGGCCAAGTTGAAGCCCGTCTTTGCCAAAGAAAACGGCACGGTGACCGCCGGCAATGCGTCGGGCATCAACGATGCCGCCGCAGCTATCGTCATGATGGAAAAATCAGTCGCCGAAAAGCGTGGGCTCAAGCCCTTGGCACGCCTGGTCGCTTATGCCCATGCTGGCGTGGATCCTCAGTACATGGGCATAGGCCCGGTGCCGGCGAGCCAGAAGGCACTCAAGCTTGCCGGCCTGAGCGTCAACGATTTGGACGTGATCGAGGCCAACGAGGCGTTTGCGGCACAAGCCTGCGCCGTGACACGTGATCTCGGACTGGATCCGGCCAAGGTCAATCCGAACGGTTCAGGCATTTCCTTGGGCCACCCTATAGGGGCGACAGGCGCGGTGATCACCGTCAAAGCGCTACATGAACTGCAGCGCATTGGTGGCCGTTATGCACTCGTGACCATGTGTATTGGCGGCGGCCAAGGCATAGCAGCCATTTTCGAGCGCTGCTAGAGCGCCCATCAAAAAGGGCACCACCTGGGTGCCCTTGCGTTGGCTGCAGAACCCCCACTTTTAAAAGCTGGGGGTTTTGTCTTTCTGGCAAGGCGCGCTGGTTTAACCGCGCACCACCAGCACCGGCACGTTGATATGCGACAACACACGTTGCGTGACACTGCCGAGCAGGAGTTTTTCTATGCCATGCCGCCCGTGCGAGCCCATCACCACCAGATCGATGTGAAGATCGGCCACCATGCTCAGAATGCCGTCTTCGACCACATGGCCGTCGACCACGCGGCGCTGACAGGGCAGGCCCGCGGCCAGCACCGGGGCCTCGGCGCTGGACAACGCGAGGTTGGCGCCCGAGGTCGCCGCTGCCATGTATTCGTTCTGTCCCAGGGCGTAGTCGGCCCCCACGCCAATGTAGGGATAAGGATCGATCACGTGGGCCAATGTGATGGCACTGCCAAAGGCCTTGGCCAGACCTATGGCTTTTTCAACCGCAACCAGGCCGGTAGGCGAACCGTCCACCGGCACGAGAATGTTCTGAAACATCGCAAGCTCCTTGTGTCCCTGGGCCGCTTCACCTCGAAGCGGTTCAGATTCGACTATAGGGACGTTTGCTCACGTGGGCTGTAGGACCAAACCCTGCCTGGGCTCGCACGCAGCCCGGCCGCGCAGATGCGCCCTCAACTGCTCTGGAATGCCTGTGACCGGAAGGTCAACACCAGTGTGTCGCGGTAGCCGCCCTCCTCGACGGGCTGGATCGGTGTTGATTCATGGATCACACGTTCGTCGTCGAGCAGCAGCATAGACCAGGACTCGGTGAGCGTGAAACGCTGGCCTTGCGGGCCGTTGGCTTCAAACACCCGCGTTTCGCCGCCTTTGATCCCGACACGGTCGACCAGCAGCACGGCCACAAAGTCGACACCATCGCGGTGGGCACCTTCGGGCGTGGGGCGGCCTATGCCATCGGTGGTGTCGATGCGGAACTGGTGGGCCTCGACAAACCACGGCGGTGTGCCGGCACCAGCGCCCCCCGCTGGCGTTTTCAAGGCGCTGCAAACATGCCCCAACGACAACAGCAGTTGGCGCCACGCAGGCGCCTGCACATCCGCCTCGGCCATAGGCTCAAACCAGCGCTCCATGCCACCATGCAAAGCGTTGTAGGCCAGCGGCTGCCAATGTGCGCGGTGCGGCACTTGTGTCAGTACATCGCCCTGCACCACAAAACAGGAATGGCGCCGGCGCCGGTAACGACCGCCGTCTTTGAGGTAGGCGTCGGGCGGCAAGTCGTGCCAGCTAGCGTTCAGCGCCGTCAGCGCGGAGAGATCACAAGCCGTGAGTTGGCACACACCGCTGGGGCTCAACACCGCATAACCAAGTTGGCGCAAGATCGGCACCACCTGGGCTGGCGGCGCAAACGAGGGGGAAAGAATGGGGGTGCTCATGGACCCCAATCGTAGTGGCATTTGACGCGCCGGGCGTTGACTGCGGTCAACACCCGCGTTGGCGCGGGGGGCTCAGGCCGAGACCTGCACCCCCTTCCAAAAAGCCACACGGTCGGCCACGGCCTCGGCGCCGGATTTGGGCTCGGCGTAATACCAGGCCGCGTCGGTGTTCATTTCCCCATTCACCAGCAATGAAAAGTAACTCGCCTGCCCCTTCCACGGACAGGTCGTCTTGTGGTTGCTGAAGGTGAAGTACTCACGCTTGAGCGAGTCCAGCGGAAAGTAATGGTTGCCCTCGACCACCACGGTGTCGTTGCTTTCGGCGATGACGGTGCCGTTCCAAACTGCCTTCATAGATGTCTTTCAAGTGGGCGCCTGCAACCAGTGCAGGCTGAAAAGATGGTTAGCGTCGGTCCACACCGGCCCGGGAGAAAAACCAGCCGCCACGGCCAGATGGCGCAGGCTGTCGATGGTGAACTTATGCGAATTCTCGGTGTGCAGGCTGTCGCCTTCGGCAAAATCAAACGTCTGCCCGCAGACACGGATGCGCTGGCTACGGCGGCTCATCAAATGCATCTCTATGCGCTGCTCGGGTGCATTGTAGAAAGCGCTGTGCGCAAATGCACTCAGATCGAAATCGGCGCCAAGCTCGCGGTTGGCGCGCGCCAGCACATTCAGATTAAAGGCCGCGGTGACCCCTTGCGCATCGTTGTAAGCGGCATGCAACAGCGCTGGCTCCTTGACCAGATCGGCGCCCAGCAGCAATGCCCCGCCGCGCAGCACACGCCCGGCCAGACGCAAAAAATGCAACGCCTGCGCGGGGCTGAAGTTCCCTATGGTGGAGCCCGGAAAAAAGCCCACACGGCGTCCGGCCCCCACACTGGTGTGCGGCAGGATCAAATCGCGCGTGTAGTCGGCCACCACGGGAAAAACGTCCAGCCCGGAATAGGCCTGTTGCAGCCGCGCTACCGACTGCAGCAGATGCTCACCCGAAATATCGATGGGCAGGTAACGCGCGGGCCGGTCCATCGCATCCAGCAGCAGCCGCACCTTGCGCAGCGAGCCCGCGCCAAACTCCACCAGCTCGGCACGCGGGCCTATACAGGCGGCGATCTCGGATGCATGGGTTTGCAGAATCTGCAATTCGGTGCGCGTGGGGTAGTACTCGGGCAGTTCACAAATCTGGTCGAACAGCGCCGAGCCCCGCGCGTCGTAAAAATACTTGGGGGAGATGCTGCGCGGCTGCGCCGCCAGGCCGGCCAGCAAATCGTGGGCAAACTCCGATTCGGGCCGGGCCGCGGCTGTGGCGACAGCCACCGGCGCCGGATCGGCATTGTGTCGTTGGGTGGAAAAAAGCCTCATAAATCCCTCGCTAGGCGCAGCCCAGAAAACTGCCAGCGTGCGGCCGGCGGAAAGAAGTTGCGGTAAGTGCCACGGGCATGGCCCGGTGGCGTGGCCACACTGCTGCCACGCAACACCAGTTGCCCGACCATGAACTTGCCGTTGTATTCGCTTGCCGCACCGGCCATGGGGCGAAAGCCGGGGTATGGATCGTAGGACGAACGCGTCCACTGCCAAACCGTGCCCAGCATCTGCAGCATGCCCGGCGCGTCCAGAGCGGACTCCCATTCGAACTCGGTGGGCAAACGCGCACCCGCCCACTCGGCATAGGCCGCCGCTTCAAAAAAGCTCAGCTGGCTGACCGCCTCATGCGGGTCGAGCGGCAACACCCCCTGCAGGCCAAACACCCGCCAGCCTGCCCCTGGCGCACGTGTATCACCCTCGGCCAGCCAATACGCCGGACAGGTCCAGCCCTGGCGCTGCACCTCTGCCCAGCCGTCCGACAACCAAAGCTCGGGCCTACGGTAGCCACCATCGGCGATAAAAGCGGCATAGTCGCCACAACTGACCAGGCGTGTGCCGATCTCGTAGGCCGGCAACAAACGGCGGTGGCGTGGCGTTTCATTGTCAAAAGCGAAACCGGCCCCAGGCTCGACCGCGTGGCCCACCTCGACGATGCGCTCGTCCCGTGCCAGCCAGGTGTGCGGCTGCGGCTGGGCCGCGAGCCGCAGCCAAGCGACATCACGCGCGCTTTGCGGCGCATAGGCCGGCAGCAAGGGGTTGCACGAAAACGTATGCAGGATATCGGTGAGCAGCAGTTCCTGATGCTGCTGCTCATGGTGCAGGCCCAGCGTGACCATGGGCTCCACAGCCGCCACCTCGTCTGGCGTCGCCCCGGCCAGCCAACGCAACAGCGCCGCGTCCACGTGCGCACGGTAGGCCAGAACCTCGTCCAACGACGGCCGCGTCAGCAGCCCACGCATGGGTCTGGGGTGGCGCGGCCCCAAGGCTTCGTAATAAGAGTTGAAGAGGTAGAAGAACTGGGTATCAAACACCGTGTACTGCGCCACGTGAGGGCACAACACCAAGGTTTCAAAAAACCAGGTGGTGTGCGCCAGATGCCACTTGGTGGGGCTGGCATCGGGCATGGACTGTACACACTGGTCTTCGGCAGAAAGCGGCTTGGCCAGCGCCAGGCTGTGCGCGCGCACCTGCAAAAAGTGCTGCGCCAGGGGGCTCAGCGCTGGCGCCAAGGCGCTGGCATGTGTCCCGACCAGGGACAAGGTGTTGTGGTTCATACGCTGAGGGCCTGGGAGCACCAGGCTGAAAACCAACAGCGGCAAAGCGTAACCGAATTCACCCAAAACTGGTTTGCATACCGATGACAAGCCGCTGCCGTCCTACACAGTGGCACTGTGCCGAGCACGGTTTGCCGAAATCAAAACATTTTCTTAAACTGAACAAAAGCCTTGCCCGGCCACCGCGCCGGCACCCAAAACGCCAAGTCTGAGCGGGCAAGAAGAATGACCCCGCGCCACGCTGAGGAGCGTTTCATGACCGATCTTGCCCAATATACCAACCGCCAGATCCGCCTGGCCTCGCGTCCAGTGGGCCGCCCCAATGCCAGCAACTGGCAACACACCTCTGAGCCGGTGCAGCCGCCCGAGCCCGGCGGCATCGTGGTGCAAAACCTGTCACTCTCACTTGACCCGGCCATGCGTGGCTGGATGAACGAGGGCAAGAGCTACATCGCCCCCGTGGCCATAGGTGACGTGATGCGCGCCGGTGGCGTGGGCCGGGTCATCGCCTCGCAAAACCCGCGCTTTGCGGTGGGCGACCATGTCTCGGGCGCCCTGGGTGTGCAGGAGTTCGCCAGCATTCCAGAGTCGGCCATCAAAGCCGGCACCCCCACCCACATCGACCTGAAACAAGGCACGCTGAACCAGTGGCTCAATGTGCTCGGCATGCCGGGCATGACGGGCTACTTCGGCCTGCTGGATGTGGGCCAACCCAAGCCGGGTGAAACCGTGGTGATCTCGGGTGCCGCCGGTGCCGTGGGCCAAACCGTGGGGCAACTGGCCAAGATCAAGGGCTGCCGCGTGATCGGCATTGCCGGCGGCAAGGCCAAGTGCGACTTCGTCACCAAAGACCTGGGCTTTGATGGCTGCATAGACTACAAGGCCGGCCCCAGCGCCATCCGCGACGGGCTCAAGCTCCACGCCGGCAATGGTGTGGACGTGTATTTCGACAATGTGGGCGGCGACATCCTGGACGATGTGCTGGCCCGTTTGGCACGCAAGGCACGTGTCATCATCTGTGGCGCGGTCAGCCAATACAACAACACCGAGCCCGTGCAGGGCCCGAAAAACTACCTCAGCCTGCTGGTGAACCGCGCGCGCATGGAGGGCATTGTGGTGTTCGACTACGCCGATCGTTACCCCATCGCCGTGGCCGAACTCGCGGGCCACCTGCGCAGCGGCCGCATCAAGAGCCGCGAACACGTGGAGCGCGGGCTGAGCACCTTCCCCACGGCCCTCACCAAACTCTTTACCGGCGAAAACTTCGGCAAGCTGGTGCTGCAGGTGGCCGAAGACGACGGCACACGTATCCCTTGAAATCTGCGCAAACGCTACCAAATACGTAGCTGCCTGCGCTTTTCCATGTTACGCAAACGACGGTTTTCACTCGCAAGCATCAGCTCAGCCCTGATCCGCTGGGCAGATTGACGTAACAGTTAAAATCGCACGGAACTGCGCCTTTTGTGGCGATTCCAACCCAGCAGCCTCCATGGCTGCTCTGTTTGGCACGCCCCCGGCGGCCAAAGCTGAAGCAAACCACACACACCATGCAAGACCACTATGCGGCCCTGGGGCTGGCAAGCGATGCAACGCTTGCCGACATCAAAAAAGCCTTTCGCCAGAAAGCCGCGCAGACCCACCCGGACCGCAATCCTTCACCCGACGCGGCCCAGCGCTTTCGCGAAGTGCAAAGCGCCTACGACGTGTTGTCGGACGAAGAAAAGCGCAAGACCTATGACGACAACCGCCGCCGCGGCCTGCTCGACAGCCCCATCGACACCGCCCACGAGATCTGGCAAAACTATATGAAAGAAGTCCTCAAATGAGACTCTCCCGCTACTTCGCCGACCACGCCAACGCCTACGACGCCGAAATCAACGACCTGGTCTCCGATTCCGAAGGCAAAAACATCCTAGAGAAACGCCTGCGCGAAAAACGCAGCCAGCTCGACTTTCTGGTGCTGATGATGGAAGACAGCCCCGAGATGCTGGCCGCAGCTTTCCACCAGGGCTTTCGCTTCAACTCCAGCGCCAAGATGGACCAGTTTGCCGGCCAGCAACCCGACGCCCTGCCCGGCTGGAAAGCCGTGAGCCAGGTCGCCGTGCCGGTGGCCTGGGCACAGCCGATGATTGCGCGTGTGCTGCAGGAAGACGGTGGCGACCGTTTCCTGTGTGTGGCCGCCGTGCTGGAGTACCTCTACACCCGCGCCGACCCTGAAGCCGCCGCGCGCGCCGCCGAAGAAGAAAAAGACGAGGAAGACAACGAAGAAGGTGGCGACCACGGTGCCGACTCGGACGGCGACAACGACGAGCTGAACGACAGCGACGCCGCCAAGCCCGACCTGGAAGAAGCCGGTGCCGACTGGCTGTCCGACCAAGGTTTCGACCGCAAAGAGTAATTCCGTGCCGAGATCAACCGCCCACTTTGTCGACTTCGCTTGCCTTACGCCTGTAATGTCTGCGCTTCGTCTTCGCGTGCTCGGCTGATCTCGACACGGAATTTAGTAGACCCGTTTTAGGAGTGCCTATGCATTACCCCGCTCTCATCAAAGCCCAAAGCCTGATCCTGGCCGGCGACATCGTGGGCGCCGAGTCGGCCCTGGTGGCCATGGCCGACGAAGAAGGCGACCACGCACTCGTGGCCGCGCTCGACACTTTTCCGGCCAAGGATCTGCTGGCGGTGATCCGCGAATACGACAGCTCCAAGGAGTCGGTGATCAACCTGCTGGTCACGCCGCAGCAGTTTGCGCGCGCCGTGGTCATCGAAAAGCAATACAAGGACCTGACACACACCCATCTGCGCGGCATGATCAATTCGGTGATCTTCCGCGAGGACCACGACCCCGTGGAGTTCCTGCGCACCATTGGTGAACTTGACGGCGGCTGCGATGCCCTGGCCGACTACCTGCTGGAGCACTGGACGCGGGTGGAAAGTTTTGTGCGCACCGGCACCTTCGACACCATGGAAGACGATGGCTCTCTGCTGTCTGAAGCCAACATGATCGCTGCCGTGTACACCAAGCCGCGTGTCGATCTCGACGAAATCATTGACCACGACTGGCAAGAGTTCAGTTGGCTGCTGCGCGCCGAGTGCCCGGACATCCTGATCGAAGTGCTGACCATTCTGCGCGCCCGCTTCAAGGCCTACAACGCCGAGCAGGAAGGTGAACACGAAGGCGAGGACGACGAACTCGGCCCGGACCACGACCACAGCCGCGACACCCACGGCAAGGGCGAGGGCACGAAGAAACGCGCCGCCGACTCGGACGAAGAATCCGCCATTTAGTCCGCTATTTAGTCGCCATCAGACCAGGAACTGCACCGCGCCCATGTCCACGCCAGACTCCGCCACCACCGCACACGCGGTCTCGCTTTTCGACCACAGCCAGTACTTCGAAAAAGCGCTGCGCCACGGTATTCAAACCGGCATCATCACGCCCACCCGGCTGGAGGCCATGCACCAGGAGGCGGCCAAAGGCATGGTGCAGATTGCGCGCTATTTCGGCACCGAGTTCCTGCGGCCCGATCTCGAATTGGCGCGCACCCGCATCGTCAACATGGTGAGCCTGTTCCTGGAAGAAACGTTTGACGGCGACATCAACCAGGCGGCGATTTCCTTGCGCGACCACACGCTGCTGTCGCGCTCCAAGGGTGGCTCTGACATGTTGCGCGCCTTGATCACCATGCCGGACCACACCCACCTGAGCATGCAGGAAAGTGGCACGTTTACCGACGACCACATTCCGCTGCTGGCCAAATGGTCGCTGCGCAGCCTGGCCGACTACCGCGCCGCGCTGGCCGAACGCACGCTGATCGAAGAGCGCATGGAAGCAGGCTACTGGTTTGCGCAAAAACTCGGCGTGGCCCGGCGCGAATTAAAAGACGCCCAGACCGACGCCGACGCCTTGATCCGCACCGGCTTGCTGATGCACGCCGCCGCACGCCAGCACATGCCCAACTGGCCACAATTTGAATCGGCCGTAGAGCTGCTGCGCAAACAACACGCGGCTGGCAAAAGTGTGCGCCTGAGCATTCCCGCTGGCCTGCCCGCCGAGCACCGCGCCACGGTAGAAGCCATAGGCCGCAGCATGGCGCTGGAAGACCTGCCGAAAATCCTGGACAGCAGCGTGAAGGTACGCAAACTCTTCCAGCAGGCCGTGGGCTTCATGGGCCGCTACCACTGGACCGACGAAGACCTCGAAGACATCAGCAACTTCGACCGTGCAGTGTCCGACCAATGGGTCAAGGTAACCCAGCGCCACACCGACGACAGCTCCTTGATCACGCTGTTCCTGTGCATCACCGCTGGTGTGACGCGCAAGACCATCCTCACCGAATCGGCCGCCGGCACACTGGTGCGCCGCCTGCGCAAAAACGGCTTTGATGCCGAACTCGCCAGCGCCTTCATCCACGATTACGCGCCGCACGAAAACCACGACGACTACCAGCGCCTGTGGACGGCGTTTGTGGAAGAAGCCCAACGCGACCTGATGGACGAACGCGACACCAAACTCACCGAAGCCATGAGCACCTTGAAACGCCACTGCAACATCACCGAAAACGAGAAGAAGCCGGCCAGGAAAGTGGCCGCTAAAACAGCCAAGACCGGGAGCCAGGCATGAAGTTCAAAATGGCCGAACGCTCGTTATTTGCGATTCTGCTGCGCTCGCCGTGGTGGATCAGTTTTATCGTGGCGGCCCTCTTCATCACGGCCGCCCGCCTGCTGTTACCCGACCCCTACTTCACCTTTGGTGCCATGGGCTCGGGGCCGTTCATCGTCATCGGCGTGATGGCCGCCTGGCGCCAGTTACGCGCGCCCAGCCCCAAACGCGTCGCCGCCACCATGGAAGCACTGGCGGCCATGCCCTGGCGCGACTTTGCCAACACCGTGGAGTCGTCTTTCCAGCGCCACGGCTACACCGTCACGCGCCTCAGCGGCACGGCGGCCGACTTCTCCATCCACAAGGCGGGCGCGACCACCCTGGTCAGCGGCAAACGCTGGAAAGCCGCAACCGTGGGCCTGGACGGCCTGCGTGAACTGGTGGCCGCGCGCCAGCAGCAAGACGTCAGCGCCTGCCAGATCCTCACGCTGGGCACGTTTTCTGAAGCCGCCGCAGCCTATGCGCGCGAACACGGCATCAAGGTGGCACAGGGTGAAAACCTGGCGCTGTTGTTGATGCCATTGCCAAACACTTCCGCCACGGCATCCGCCGCACGCTGATCGCCCCAAAAAATGCGGCGCGGCTGGGCTTGGGCTCTGGGTTTGTTCGGCGCGGCACTGATCGCCAGCCTTTTGGCCGGTGCCACGGCGCTTTACCTCGCCATCGAAACCCAGGCCCGCGTGGCGCCACCGGCGGTGGCCTTCACGCCAGAACACATAGAGCGCGCCGTGGCGCTGTTCAACAGCAACGACCCGCGCCGCTTGCGTGTGGGCAGCCCAGGCAAAATCACCGTCTCGCAAGCCGACCTTGACCTCACGGCGCGCTACCTCAGCCAACGCTTTGGCCGCACCGCCTCGCGGCTCGAGTTACGCGCCGGTGGCGCATCGTGGGCGTCGTCTACGCGGTTGCCAGCCTTACCGCTGGGCACGGCTCACCCCTACCTCAATCTGCAGCTGGAACTGCGCGTGGACGGCGCAGCCGTCTCCATCAGCCAACTCCACATCGGCCGCTTGCCGCTACCGACCTTGCTGGCCAACCCATTGGCGGCCTTTGCGCTGCAGCAGTTGCGCGACAACTCGCGCACTATCAGCGCCCTGCTCGACAGCATCACCCAGATACAGGCCAGCCCCACAAGCCTCCAGGTCGACTACACCTGGCGCGGCCTGCCACCCGATGCCATGGGCAGCCCCCGCTGGTTTGCCGAAGACCAGGCCCGCGTCAAAGCCTATGGGCAATGGTTGGCCACGGCACAAGTCCAGACGCTGGACGCCCTGCTGCCACCCCTGCTGGCCCTGGCCGCCGCGCGCAGTGCCGACGACACACAAGCCGTGGCCGAGAACCGCGCCGCACTGATTGCACTGGCCATGTATGTGAACGGTGAACCGCTGAGCGCCTTGCTGCCCAGCAACGAGCCCCTGGTACCTGCCAGCCCGCGGCCGATTCGCTTGAACGGGCGCGCCGACTCGGCACAACACTTCACCGTCTCTGCCGCCCTGGCCGCCACCGCCGGCAGCCCGCTGGCCGACGCCGTGGGCCTGTACAAGGAAATCAACGACGCACGCGGCGGCAGCGGCTTCTCGTTCAACGACCTCGCCGCCGACCGCGCCGGCACCCGCCTGGGCGAACAAGCCAGCGAAACCTTGGCCGGTGCGCGTCGCCTGCAGCAGTTCATGGCCCAGGGTTCCGCCGTCTTGCTGCCGCCAGTCGACGACCTGCCCGAAGACCTGCAGCAAGCCGACTTCGCGCGCCGCTTCGGCAGCGTCGATGGGCCTGCGGTACAGCGCTTGCGCGCGGTGATTGAGGAACGGATTGGCGCCTTGCCGCTGTACCGCTGACCACAAGCCAAGGCGCGCAGAGGGAGCGGCTTGAGCGAAACTATGCGCTGACCTTCACTACCCCAGGAGCCCGCCATGATCACCTGCCACCTGCGCTACGTCATCGATCCCTTCAAGCTCAAGGAGTTTGAGCACTACGGCAAGGTCTGGATTCCGCTGGTGAAGAAATTTGGCGGCATTCACCACGGTTATCTGCTGCCGTCTGAGGGCGCGAACAATATTGCGCTGGCATCGTTCTCGTTTCCGTCGTTGGCCGCCTACGAGGAATACCGCGCCAAGTCGTTCAACGACGCCGAATGCCTGGCGGCGTTCAAATACGCCGAAGAAACACGCTGCATCGTGAGCTACGAGCGCACCTTCTTTAGGCCGGTGTTTGAGTAAGCCATGGCTACTTCAGGTTCACCCGCGCCTGCACCGCCTCAAACAATACATCCACGTTTTCCACGTGGGTGACGCGGCTGTAGACCTCTTCGCGGCGTAGTGTGCCGCGCGCCACCATGTCATCAACCAGCGCGTAGAACGTGGCCCAGTGAGTGGCTTTGTGGCCGATCAGGAACACCGGCACGGGTGTGAGTTGTTTGCTCTTCAAGCTTTCTATCGCCTGGAAGATCTCCCACGCGGTGCCGGTGCCACCGGGGCCGATGATGATCACGGCGGAATGCGCCAGCATGGCGCTTTCGCGCATGGCCACGCTTGTGAAGATCAGGCCGTCGCTGGTGATGGCTTGGCCCTTGTAAGGCCAGAAGGCGACCAGTGGGTCGTGCTTGGGGTCGTAGTAGGTGGTGTAGCCAATGCTGGGGCCACCAGCCTCGGTGGCGCCCCGGCTCGCGGCTTCCATCAGGCCCGGACCGGCGCCGGTGAGTATGGGCAGCTTGCCGCCGTACTGCCGCGTCCACTTCTCGGCGAAGGTGCGCACACCGCTGTACAGCGCGTTGTTGGCGGCGGCGATGGCCGGGTCTGGGTTGGCACTGGCCTCGCCTATGCGTGAGCTGCCATAGATGCCAACAAAACCGTTCGGGTACCTGGTTTTCTTGAACAGATCGGCGCAGTAGGCATCGCGGGCGAAGTCGTCGGGGCTGAGCTGGTCTTCGGTGCCGCCGTAGGGGCCGGCGTAGAAGGCCATGCCGGGCACGCCTGGGCAGCGCTCGCCCGATGCCAAGGCCAGGTTCAACACGGCACTCAGGCGCACGCTGGCCTTCTGCAGTTGCTCCTGGGCCAGCGGCCAGAAGCTGGCCTGGTAACGCGCCAGCGAGGCATCGTTTTTGACGGGCGGCACATTGAGGTAGGCGGCGGCCGCCAGCAGGTGGGTTTGGTTGACCCACTGCACCACATCCGATTCACGTGCGTTGTATTGCGGGGCCCAGGCACGGCGTTGCTCGGGCGAAATGGCGGCATCCATCTGCTCGGCGGCCTTTTGCACGGCGGCACGGTCGTACGTGTAGTCGGCGCCCAAAACCCAGCCGTAGTGTTTTTCGATGAGGCCGCTGTCCCACACGGCATGCAGGTTTTTCGCGCGCTCCGAATAGGCAAAGGCCAGCAAGTTGCCGCCACGGTCCTGGTTGTCGGTGACGTGCATGGGCTGATGCACGTCACCCACCAGATGGGTGACCCACTTCAGCGCCTGCAGCCGCTCGCCATCAGGCTTTTTGCGGTCGGCTAGCACGCGGGTGGCGTCGGCAAGCTTGGCGACGATGCAGGTCAGCTCGGGCACTCGGCGGTTGTCTTTGTCGCCGTGGCAGTCACGGTCTTCAACATAGGTTTGCTCGGACAGCGGAATGTTGACGTAGTGCGCCGGGCCGGTATCGGGGTGGCTGTTGCGGTGGGCATCGGCCCATGACGCCACATCTTCCAGGCTTTTGGCGTTCTCCAGCGCCAGCAGGCGCAACACCTCGGCCTTGGCCACGGGCACCAGGTGCGCTTGCGCCATGTTGGCGATGAGCGCGTGGCCCTCGGTACCAAAAGCTTGTACGTTGGCCGAGAGGCCTGAGGCCATCACGGCGGCCACCACAACTGCTGCAAGTTTCATGAGCGCCCCTGGGTTTGTGAACCAAATATTAGCGCCAGGGCCGCGCATCAAGCGAAGGCGTTGCCCATCTTTGCAAAGCCGTTGCGGCTATGCAACCAGCCTAGCCCTGGGCCGCGTTCTCCGCTTCCTGCAGCGTGCGCCACATCACCTTGCCGGCGCCGCTCTTGGGCAGCGCCTCGACAAATGCCACGTGTGTGGGCGCTTTGTAGACGGCCATGTTTTCGCGGCACCAGGCGATCATCTCGGCCTCGCTGACCTGGCCTTGATGGCTGGCGCGCAGCACCACCACGGCTTTGACACTTTCGCCCCGGTAGCTGTCGCGTGTGGAGATCACACACGCTTCCTGCACCGCCGGGTGGCGGAACATCAGCGCCTCCACCTCGGCCGGCCAGACCTTGTAGCCGCTGGCGTTGATCATGCGTTTCAGCCGGTCGGTCAGGTAGAAAAAACCATCGGCATCGACACGGCCCAGGTCGCCGGTGCGGAAGAAACGCTTGCCGTCGAGCTGCACAAACGTGGCCTCGGTGGCGTCGGGCCGCTTCCAGTAGCCGTGGAACAGCTGCGGGCCGTGGGTGATGATTTCGCCGGATTCACCCACGGGCATTTCTTGCAGCGTCTCGGGATCGACCACACGCGAGTCAACCCCCATGAACGGAATGCCCAGGCACTGCTGGTGCGGATGCTCATACGGGTTGCTGTGAGATGCCGCTGCCGTTTCGGTCAGGCCGTAGCCTTCGTTGTAGCGCAGGCCGTATTGCTCCAGCAGGCGCTGCGCCACCGCCTGTGGCATGGCCGCACCACCACCGCCGATATAGACCAGGCTGGACAAATCGAATTGCGCCATGTTGGGGCTGGCCAGCAGGTCGACCACCATGGTGGGGATATTGGTCCAGTGTGTCACGCGCCACTGCGAGATCAGGCGGCCGGCCAGTTCGCGGTCCCAGCGCGGCATGATGATGATGGTGGCGCCGCAGTAGATGTTGCAGTGGAGCATGCTGACCATGCCCGTGACGTGGAACATTGGAATGACCGCCAGCGTCATGTTCTCGGAGGTGCACGCCCCCCACACGGCGCTGGCCACGGCGTTGTGCATGATGCTGGCGTGCCGGTGCATGCAGCCCTTGGGCAGGCCGGTGGTGCCGCTGGTGTAGGGCAGCAACGCCAGGTCTTGCGGGCCCACGACCAGCGTGGGCGCGGGCACCGAGGCATTGGCCATCAGCGCGCTCCAGTTGTGGATTTGCGCGCTGGGCGCTTCTGGCAAGTCGGGCACGGCGGTCAGCCATTCGCGCCAGGCGGCTGAGGGGGCGTTGTCGCCGCTCACATTCGCATCAAAGCTATCGGTGTAGCGGGTCAGCACCAGGTGCATCAGGCGCTGGTTGGGCGGCAATACGTCGTTGGCCTGCAGCAGCATGGGCGCCAGGTCGGCGGTGGTGATGGCCAGCTTGGCCTCGGGGTCGAGGATGTAGTGCTTCAGCTCTTCGGCACGGTTCATGGGATTCACCGGCACCACCACCGCGTTGGCCCGCAGAATCGCAAAGTGCGCCACCACCAGTTGCGGGCAGTTCTGCATATTGAGCAACACGCGGTCACCGCGCTGCACCCCCATGGCGGCCAAGTGGCTGGCCAGGCGCTCGGCCTGCGCCAGCAATTCGGCATAGCTGATCACACTGCCAAAGAACACCAGCGCGGCCTTGTGCGGGTAGCGGCGGGCACTGGTGGCCAGGTTGTCCCACAGCGAGGTGGCGGGCACGGTGATCTGGTGTGGCAGGCGGCGGGGCCAGAAGCGGAAGTGGGCGCGTGGGCTTGCAGGCATGCGAGTTGTCTCCTGGTCGGAAGGTCGGCGGCCCTGCCGTGTATGGCGGGCGCTCTGAAATGCATCAACGCAGCATACGGAACCCCACCGTACCTGCCTAGCCGGGGCAGCCCGCACCTCTGTCACCTTTGTTCAGGATTTAAGCCAAACGGCCCCTTTGCGCCTGCTGCATATGCGCAAGCAGCTTCTGTTTTAGGAGCACTCGATTTCACCCTCGAAACATCAACACACATCTTGGTGCATGTTTCGCAACGCCCTGCCCTCAGGCCCCGCGCTTGGTGCAGCACACGCCAGGTGGCCCACGCAAATGAACCGAATAGGTGCATCAATCTTGTATATCAGTTGGCATGGCTTGTGCGTACTGATCTGATATGACAACCGCAGCAGAAATAAGCGAACGCATCATCGAAGCAGTGATGGCGCAGAAGCTCGCGCCCGGTGCACGCCTGGGTGAGCAGCCGCTAGCGCTGCTGTTTGATTGCAGCCGCACCGTGGTGCGTGAAGCGCTCACGCGGCTGGCCGCACGCGGCATCGTCACCGTGAGTGCCCGGCGCGGCTGGTATGTGATCGAACCCTCGCAAGAAGAAGCACGTGAGGCGTTTGAGGCGCGCCGTGTGATCGAGACCGGCCTGATCCGCACCCTGCCTGCCGTGGGCAAACCCGCCATCAAGCGACTGAAGCAACACCTGAGTCGCGAGAAGGCGGCGCTGGCTAGCGACGACGTGGGCGCACGCAGTTACCTGCTGGGCGACTTTCATGTGTGCCTGGCCGAGTGTCTGGGCAACAGCCTGCTGGCCGACACGCTGCGCGACTTCACCGCGCGCACCACACTCATCGCCATGCTCTACCAGTCGTCGCACAACGCGGCGCAATCATGTGAAGAACACGTACAAATCGTTGCCGCGCTGGAGCGTGGCGACATGGCGCTGGCCGAACAGTTGATGCGCGAGCACATCGGCACCGTGCAGGACGCGCTGCGCCTGGCGCCTAGCATCGACCCGCTGGCCGAGCTGCGCCACGCCTTGGCACCCGTGGGTAAACAAACCAAGGCACAGGACTTGCTCACCAGCAAAAATGTCACGAACGTCTCACCCCAACCGAAACCTGCAGCCAACGGCAAACGTGGCAAGCAGCACCCTGCCCGCGCTATTTCCTCTACCGACGACGACCCATCCACCTACCTAGGAGCTTTGTTATGAACAAGTCGAAACGCCACCTCTCCATCACCATCGCCGCCTTGGCCCTGCTCGGCGCCGCTGGCAGCGCCATGGCACAAACCGCGTTGGACGACGTGCTCAAGGCCAAGAAGATCACCATCGCCATCCCCACAGACTACCCGCCTTACGGTTTTGTCGGCACCGACCTGAAGCCCCAAGGCCTGGACATCGACATGGCCAAGCTGATCGCCAGCAAACTGGGCGTGGAACTGGAATTGGCCCCCGTGACCAGCGCCAACCGCATCCCCTACCTGCAGACCAAGAAGGCCGAATTGGTGATCTCCACCCTGGGCAAGAACCCCGAGCGTGAAAAGGTGATCGACTTCACCGCCGCCTACTCGCCCTTCTTCCAGGCGGTGTTTGGCCCCAAGAGCATGAACATCAAAAGCTGGGCCGACCTGAACGGCAAAACCGTGGGCGTGACGCGCGGCGCCATGGAAGACCAGGAACTCGGCAAGCTCGCCCCCGCCGGCACCGACGTGAAACGTTTTGAAGACAACAACGTCACCGTGTCGTCCTTCGTCTCGGGCCAGGTGCAACTGATCGCCACCGGCGCATCGGTGGCCGGCAGCATGATGGCCAAGAACCCGCAACTCAACACCGAATACAAGCTGCTGCTGAAAGACTCGCCCAACTTCATAGGCGTGGCCAAGGGTGAGGACAAGCTGCGCCTGAAGGTCAACGAAATCATTGTCGACGCCAAGAAGAGCGGCGAACTCGACAAGATGGCCAACAAGTGGCTGGGTCGTCCAGCAGGCGACCTGCCTCTGTAATTCCGCTCCCAGATCAAGCGTGCACTTTGTCGACTTCGCTTGCCTTACGCCTTGTAATGTCTGCGCTTCGTCTTCGCGTTCACGCTTGATCTGGAAACGGAATATCTTTTACAGCTCGCACCTAAGCAGCCTCGCGCAAGGACGCCCATCGCCATGAAAATCGCTTTCGACTTTTCCGCCATCCTGAGCCAATGGCCCTTGCTTCTCAAGGGCGTGGGCTGGACCTTGTGGTTGACGCTGATCGCCACCGTCATAGGCCTGGTGCTGGGCATTGCCTGCGCCTGGGTGCGCAGCCGCGAAACACGTGCGCCCAAATGGCTGCAATGGCTGGTGTCCATCTACGTGGAGTTGATCCGCAACACGCCGTTCATCGTGCAGTTGTTCTTCATCTTCTTCGGCCTGCCCGCCATGGGTTTCAAGCTGTCACCCGAAGTCGCCTCCATCCTGGCCATGGTGATCAACCTCGCGGCCTACGCCACCGAGATCATCCGCGCCGGCATCGATGCCACACCCAAGGGCCAGATTGAAGCTGCCGTGAGCCTGGCGCTGAACCGCATGCAGGTGTTCACACGTGTGGTGCTGCCACCGGCCATGAAGAAGATCTGGCCGTCGCTGGTGAGCCAGATCATCATCGTGATGCTGGGTTCGGCGGTGTGCGGGCAAATCTCCACCCAGGAGCTGAGCTACGCCGCCAACCTGATACAGAGCCGCAACTTCCGCGCGTTTGAAGCCTTCATCGTGGCCACGCTGATCTACCTGGCCTTGGCCATGGGCGTGCGCCGCCTGCTGAACTGGATAGGCCCTCGCTTTGTCTACGGCCGCTAAGAACATGAGTCCCCAGGCTACCTCACTGCGTGTACTCGCTACCCCCCAAGGGGCTGCGGCCTGCCCTTGGGGCGGCTCCGCGCGCAGGCCCCACTTCGTTTAAGGATCCACCATGGTTGACTTCGCCATCTGGGACATCCTGCGCAACCTGCTGATGGCAGCGCGCTGGACCATCAGCCTCTCCCTCATCGCCTTCATAGGCGGCGGCATCGTCGGCATGTTGCTGCTGATGCTGCGCCTGGCCCCGGCACGTGGCATGGGCCCGGCCATCTCGGCCTTCATCTCGGGCTATGTGCAGGTTTTTCAGGGCACGCCGCTGCTGATGCAATTGTTCCTGGCCTACTTCGGCCTGGCGCTGTTTGGCTTCAACACCTCGGCCTGGGTGTCGGCAGCATTGGCGCTGACGCTCTACACCAGCGCCTACCTCACGGAGATTTGGCGTGGTTGTGTGGCGGCCATTCCCAAGGGCCAGTGGGAAGCCTCGGGCAGCCTGGCGCTGAACTTTTCAGAGCAGATGCGCCACATCATCCTGCCGCAGGCGATCAAGATCGCCATCCCGCCCACGGTCGGTTTCCTGGTGCAGGTCATCAAGGGCACAGCACTGGCCTCGGTCATTGGTTTCATTGAACTCACCAAGGCCGGCACCATGATTGCCAACGCCACGTTCAAGCCTTTCCTGATCTACAGCTTTGTCGCTTTGATGTATTTCGTTCTGTGTTTCCCCGTCAGTTTTTACGCCAAGTCGCTCGAAAGGAAGATGCATGCAGCCCGCAACTAACCCCGAAATGGCCGCCGTCGCCCAGGCCGCCGACAAGCTTGGCGACACCATCGTGCGCATCACCGCGCTGCGCAAGTCCTACGGCAGCAACGAGGTGTTGAAGGGCATAGACCTGGACGTGAAGCGCGGCGAGGTCATCGCCATCATCGGCAAAAGCGGCTCGGGCAAAAGCACGCTGCTGCGCTGCATCAACGGGCTGGAGGTCTTTCAGGAAGGTGCCCTGCGCGTAGACGACAAACCGCTGCTGTACGAAAGCGCCATGGCCATGCGCGAGCTGCGCCAGCGCGTGGGCATGATCTTCCAGGGCTTCAACCTGTTCCCCCATTTGACCGTGGGCCAGAACGTGATGTTGGCGCCCAAGCTGGTGAAGAAACAAGCCGATGCCGCGGGTATGGAGCAAGCGCGCCGCCTGCTGGCCCGTGTGGGCCTGGCCGAAAAAATCGACGCCTGGCCGGACCAACTCTCCGGCGGTCAACAACAACGCGTGGCGATTGCGCGCGCGCTGGCCATGGAACCTGCCGTGCTGCTGTGCGACGAAATCACCTCGGCGCTCGACCCCGAACTGGTGGGCGAAGTCCTGCGTGTGGTCGAAGGATTGGCCGACGAAGGCATGACACTGCTGATGGTCACGCACGAAATGAGCTTCGCGCGCAAGGTGGCCGACCGTGTGATCTTCATGCACCAGGGCCGGGTCCACGAAATGGGCCCGCCGGCCGAGCTGTTTGGCCATCCGCAGACGGCCGAGTTGAAGCAGTTCCTGTCGTCGCTACACGACTAGGCCGTCATTTCGACCACACACACGGTGCATACACGCCGCCGCAACCGGGCGAGGCTTGGGCATTTTTTAATGCCTATGTGAAACCCTGCTCGCGTCGGCGCCGCGCAAAACTAGGGCAACATGGCAGTCTTCGAAGCAAAAAATGGAGACAAGCATGTTTGCAAACACTCGCGATGGCCATGCAAGCCCTGAGCAACAGGCGCGGCGCAGATTTTTGCAAGCCAGCAGCGCGCTGGGTCTAACAGGTCTGGCACCGGGCCTGGCCACTGCACAGGCCAACTGGCCCAGCAAGGCGGTGCGCTTCGTGGTGCCCTTCGCACCCGGCGGCAGCTCGGAGATCGTCGCCCGCTCCACTGCCGCCGAACTCAGCACCACCCTGGGCCAAAGCGTGTTTGTCGACAACAAGCCCGGTGCGGCGGGCAACATCGCCATGGCCGAGGTGGCGCGCAGCGAAGACCAGCACACCATCATCCTGGGGCATATCGGCACGCTGGCCGTGAACCCCTACATCTTCGACAAGCTGCCCTACGACGCCAACAAGGACTTCAAGCCTGTGAGCCTGCTGGCCAAGGTGCCCAGCCTGTACGTGGTGCACCCGGATGTGCCCGCAAAAAACCTCACCGAATTTATTGCCTATGCCAAATCCAAACCCGGCAAGCTGAGTTATGGATCGGCCGGCAACGGCAGCGCCGGGCATCTGGCCTTTGAGTACCTGAAGATGACCTCGGGCTTTTTTATGCTGCACGTGCCCTACCGCGGCACCGGCCCCATGCTCACCGACCTGCTCTCCGGCCGGCTGGATGCGTCCGCCATTGGCGCGGCGGCCATCATCCCCTTCATCAAATCAGGCAAGGTGCGCTGCATCGCCACGGGTTCAGCCAAACGCCTGCCGCAGTTGCCTGATGTGCCCACCGTGGCCGAACAAGGTTTTCCCGGCTTTGAGATGACGCAGTGGTACGGCATGCTGGCCCCGGCCAATATGACCGCACCCCACCTTGCCAAGCTCTCGGCAGAAACCATGAAGGCCGTGCGTGCACCCGCCGCCCAGGAGCGGCTGCGCGGCGACGCGGCCGAGGCCATAGGCGGCACGCCGGAGCAGTTTGCGCAATTCATCGCCGCCGAACAGGAACGCTGGAAGAAGGTGATTGCACGGGCGAACATCAAGCCGGATTAAGGTGGCCGGCGGCCGTGTCGGGGCGACGCTCTATCTCCACGCCGGCACGGATGCTGTTGCTCATGGGTCTGCCGGCTCGCTCGGCAACACGCTCAAAGGTCTCACGCGTGGCGGCGAACTGCGCCTGTTCGCCGAAGCAAAGCGGGCAACACCTCGATGTTGCCCGCGGGTCTGAGTCTGATTTTGGCGTCGATGTGACGGCTTGGTGGCATGGCTGCGCTTTGTGCCACGCCCGATCAGCAGCCGAATCGACTTCACTTGTCAAAGAACCGTCGTTCCCCAACACGGATTTGGCCGTCACAGTGGTTATTCCGCAAAGTCGCTGGCCGTACGCTGGCCGCCCCCTACGCGTTGCGACGATAAGACAATATGCATGCTGCGTATTTGACCAGGGATAGCCGGCCTTGCCAATTCAATTGGGCTGCGCGATAGTGCCAAACCAGTGCACGTTCAACCGCACAGGAGGGCCAATGCCGCAGAGTTCCTTGGGATTTCCTGAGAAGCCGACGATCCTTGCGGTGGATGACTCCCCGGACAACCTGTGGCTGCTGTCGGGCTTGTTGAAAGACCTCTATCGCATCAAGCTTTGTGGCTCTGGTGACAAGGCGCTGCAGATCATTCGGGACGACGCTCCACCCGATCTCATCTTGCTCGACGTGATGATGCCCGGACTCTCGGGCTACGACGTTTGTCGCCAACTCAAGGCCACCCCCCGCACGGCGCACATTCCCATCATCTTCTTGACGGCCATGTCGAGCACGGCGGATGAGCAGCAAGGCCTGGCCCTGGGCGCCGCTGACTTCATCACCAAACCGATCAACCCACCGATTGTGTTGGCGCGGGTGGCCACGCAGTTGCAGGCCAAGGCCGGTGCAGATTTTTTGCGCAACCAAAACCAGTTTCTGGATGCCGAGGTGCAAAAGCGCACGCGCGAGGTGAATGCCATCCAGGACGTCACCATCCTGGCGATGGCGTCGCTGGCCGAAACACGCGACAACGAAACCGGCAACCACATCCGGCGCACACAGCACTATGTGCGGGTGCTGGCAAACGCCCTGAAAACCCACCCACGGTTTGAGAGCCATTTGTCGGACCACGTGATAGAGATGCTGTACAAGTCGGCGCCATTACACGACATCGGCAAGATTGGCATTCCGGACCGCATCCTGCTCAAGCCCGGCCGTTACGAGCCGCACGAATTCGAGATCATGAAGCGTCACCCGGCGCTGGGTCGCGACGCGATCCAGCATGCGGAAGACCAACTCGGCATGCCGGTGGAGTTTTTGCAGTACGCAAAGGAAATTGCCTACGGCCATCAGGAGAAATGGGACGGCAGCGGCTACCCGCAAGGGCTCGCGGGAGAGGCCATTCCGCTGTCGGCCCGCATCATGGCGGTGGCCGATGTGTATGACGCCTTGATCAGCCGCCGTGTCTACAAGGAAGGCATGCCGCACGAGAAGGCGGTCGGCATCATGCGCGAAGGCCGAGGCAGCCATTTCGACCCCGACATACTGGACACCTTTCTTGGCCTGGTGCAGGAGTTCGAGCGCATCGCGCAGCAGTTTGCCGACACCGACGCCGACATGGCGCAGAAGGCTGAAGACCTGGCGCTCGCCAGAGGTGACGACATTGTGCAGGGCTGAGCCCGCGCCGCCATCCGTTCGGGCGGCAGCCGAGCCGCCCAGTCAGAACAAGGACAGGCCTCATGATTGACCGTAGAAAGTTCCGCCAATGACGTCCCTGAAAAGGTATCTACAGGCCTCTTCGCTCAGCGCCAAACTGGCAGCGGCCTTTTCGGCGGTGTTGCTGCTCGCCATCGTTCTAGGGGGCTTGGGGATTCATGCCATCAACGCCGTCAACAACGAAATCCAGAACAAATATGGGAAGGAACTGCAGGGCATGTCAGATGCGCGCGCGGTGCAGTTCCACTATGCAAGTATCGGGCGCCACCTGCGCCAGTTGCTGTTGACCCGTGACGAATCCACGCGCAGCCAAGCATTGCGCCAACTCGAGCAGAACCAAACCGAGTTGAGCCGCGCGGTTGAAGATTTGCGCGTCCACATCTCTCGCGATGAAGACCGGCGCAACTTGCGCACCTTTGAGCAAGGTTATGCCAGTTACCTGCGGAATGTCGACGCGGTACTGCAACTGGCCCGCACGGGGAAGTTGGAGGAAGCACGGCTACGCGTGGCCAGCCCTGAGTTCGGTGTGATCGGTGAGGCCGTCGCCCAGGCCATGGAAGCCGTGGTCTCCACCAAAGAAGAAGGCGCACGCGAGTCCATCCGGACCGTGCAAAACATGGCGCAAGCCACCAAGCTGCGCGTCATCGCCCTGCTGTTGCTGGGGGGTGTGGGCTGCGGTGTTTTTTTCTGGCTGATTGCGCGTTCCATTCGTGTGCCGGCGGTTGAACTGCGCTCGGCTGTAGAGCGCATTGCCGCTGGCGATCTGCGGCAGGAAGTGCCCCATGTCGCCTACCAGAACGATGTGGGCGCATTGGCGCGTGCGGTGGCCGTGCTGCAGACCGGCGCGCGCGAGCTGGAGGACCAGCGTTGGGTCAAAAGCCACACGGCCGCGATTTCCGCCGAGCTGCAATCCACACGCACCTTTGTCGAGCTGGCCCAGCGTTTTTTCACCCTGACGGCAGCGCCTCTGGGCATTGGCCACGGCGTGCTCTACATCTATGAAAAGGATCAACAACGCCTGCGCCTGCTGACGGGGTTTGCCTACCGCGAGCGCAAGTCCCTGGACCAGTACATTGCATTGGGCCAAGGCCTGGTGGGCCAGTGTGCGCTTGAGCGCCACCCGATTACGCTGACCGAGCCGCCTGCAGACTATGTGCGCATTGGTTCGGCGCTGGGGGACGCCACGCCCAAAACCGTGAGTGTGCTGCCGGTATTGCGCGCCGACCAGTTGCTGGGTGTACTGGAGATCGCCAGCCTGGAGCAGATCACGCCCGCGCGCCAGGCCCTGCTCGACGCCTTGTTGCCGGTGCTGGCGGGCAATCTGGAAATTCTGGAGCGCAGCATGGCCACACACCGGCTGCTGGATGAAACCCGCGCCCAGGCCGAAACCCTGGAGACCCAGGCACACGCACTGGCTGCGCAGAAAGATGCCATACAGGCGACCGAGACCTGGTACCACAAGATCATTGAATCGTCGCCCGACGGCATGTTGATCCTCGACGTCAACGGCAAGATCATCCTGGCCAATCAGCAGACCGAATCCATCTTCGGCTACGAGCGCGGTGAGTTGCTGGGCCAATCGGTGGAAGTGTTGGTGCCGCAATCGGTGCGGCCACATCACGTCGGCTTGCGCAGCGGCTTCACGCGAGACAGCCGCGCGCGCCTGATGGGCTCCGGCAACGACAGGCTGCATGGCGTGCGCAAAGACGGCAGCGAATTCCCGGTAGAGGTGGGCTTGGCGCGTTTGCCCGATGTGGGCGGGCGTGGCGACTGTGTGTGTGCCGCCGTGCGCGACATCACCGAGCGGCGGCGTGCCGAAGACGAAGTGCGCCGCGCACGCGAGCTGGCCGAAGACGCCACGCGCGCCAAGAGCGAGTTCCTGGCCAATATGAGCCACGAGATCCGCACACCTATGAACGCCATCATCGGCATGTCCCACCTGGCATTGCAGACCACGCTGGACAAGAAGCAGCGCAACTACATCGAAAAGGTGAACCGCTCGGCCGAAAACCTGCTGGGCATCATCAACGACATTCTCGATTTCTCCAAGATCGAAGCCGGCAAGATGAGCATGGAGCAGATCGACTTCCGGCTCGAGGATGTGCTCGACCATGTGGCCAACCTCATAGGCATGAAGGCCGAGGACAAGAGCTTGGAGCTGCTGTTCAACTGCGCGCCCGAGGTGACAACCGCCTTGGTCGGCGACCCGCTGCGCCTGGGGCAGATCCTGGTGAACCTGTGCAGCAACGCAGTGAAATTTACCGAGCAAGGCGAGATCATCCTGGGCGTCGAACCCGTGCGCCAGGCCGGGACCGAAGTGGAACTGCACTTTTGGGTGCGCGACACCGGCATAGGCATGACGCCCGAGCAGTGTGCCAAGCTGTTCCAGTCGTTCAGCCAGGCGGACAGTTCCACCACGCGCAAGTACGGTGGCACCGGATTGGGTCTTGCCATTTCGCGCACGCTGGTGGAGTTGATGCAAGGCAACATCTGGGTGGAAAGCACACCAGGCGCTGGCTCTACCTTCCATTTCCACGCCAAATTCAAACCACAGGCAGAGCCCATGCCGCGCCGCATGTACCGTGCCGAAGAGCTGTTGGGCGTGCGTGTGCTGGTGGTCGACGACAACGGCGCAGCGCGCGAGATCCTGTCCACCATGGCGCGTCGTTTTGGGCTGGAGGTCGATGTCGCACGCGACGGCCAGGAGGGCCTGCGCATGGTGCAGGCCGCACACACGCAACAACTCCCCTATGAACTGGTGCTGATGGACTGGAAAATGCCGGTGATGGATGGTGTGGAGACCGTCAAGCGCCTGCAATCCATGCATGAGGGGCATGTGCCGGCGGTGATCATGGTGACCGCGTTTGGCCGCGACGAGGCCATGGGCGCGGCACAGAGCCGCGGTGCCCTGGTGAACGCGGTACTCACAAAACCGATAACTTCTTCGACTCTGCTCGAGGCCGTGGGCGAGGCCTTGGGCAAGACGCGTATTGCGCCCAGCCGCTCTGATTCAAAAGTGCAGGGGCAGCAGCAACACCTGGTGCGCTTGCGCGGAGCCCGTGTGCTGCTGGTGGAAGACAACGACCTGAACCAGGAACTGGCGCTGGAGTTGCTGCGCCAGGCCGGCATCGAAGCCGTGCTGGCCCAGAATGGCCAGGAAGCCCTGGACGTTTTGGCGCGTGATGCCGCCTTTGACGGTGTGCTGATGGATTGCCAGATGCCGGTGATGGACGGTTATGCCGCCACTCGCCACATTCGTGCCCAGCCGGCGTTACGCAAGCTGCCCATCCTCGCGATGACGGCCAATGCCATGGCCGGCGACCGCGAAAAGGTGCTGGAAGCCGGCATGAACGACCACATCGCCAAACCGCTACGCGTAGACGATATGTTTGCCTGTATGGCGAAGTGGATCACGCCGGCCAGGGCTTCAGGTGGCGGCGCTGCTGGTGCGGCCCCTGACCCCGAGTTGGCAGCGCCAGCACTTTCTACCGGATTGCCGCCTTTGCCTGGAATCGATGTGGACGCGGGTTTGGCCACGGCGCAGCACAACCAGGCGCTGTACCTGCGCCTGCTGGTCAAGTTTGCTGTTGGCCAAGCCCATTTCGGCGCGGACTTCACACAGGCGCAAGAAGATACCGATGAAACGGCCGCCACGCGTTGCGCCCACACGCTCAGAGGTGCGGCGGGCAACATAGGCGCCCATGGTGTGGCCTCGGCTGCTGCGGCGCTGGAACAGGCTTGTGCACAGAAAGCGCCATCCGCTGCGCTGCAGCCTCTGCTGGCGGCCACTCTGCAGGCCTTGCAACCGGTGATCACCGCCCTGCAGCAGCTCCTGCCGGCTGCAGCCTCAGCCCAGGCCGCAGCGTCCCCCGCGGGCGCGGTGCAGTCAATGCCGCTGTCGACCGAGGTCAGCGCCCTGCTGAGCCGGCTGCGCAAACTGCTGCAGAGCAACGACGCCGAAGCCGGTGATCTGCTTGACCTGGTGCAGGACAAGCTGACGGCCGAAGGCCATACGCTTGCCAAAGCCCTGGCGCCGGTTGCGCGCGCCATCGAAAACATCGACTTTGACGGCGCGCTGCAGAAATTGGATGCCGCCGTCGCCCCGCTGGCAGCCGCATGAAGCTCACCATGCACGCCTTTGGTCTTTTCGCGGGGTGCCTGGCGTTGTTGCTGAGCAGCATGGGCAGCGCCCAGGGCCGAACGCTGCAAGACATTCGCCGCGACGGCGAGCTGCGCATTTGTGTGGCCGGATCGAGTGCCCCGTTTTATCAAGTGAACGGCGAAGAGTTTGCGCGCCATCTTGGTGTGCGTGGCAAAACCACGTTGCTGCCGTCCTGGGACCACCAGTTCCACAATGCGCAGGGCGTGACACTGATGGATGCCCGCTACGAAGCCGCACTGCTGGCCAGCGGCCAATGCGACCTCTACCCCAACGACCTGCACATGACGGCCTGGCGCCTGAACAAGATGGCGCTGGTGCCTTACTTCACCACGCGCAACGTGGTGGTCGCCAGGCCGGAAATGCGTGACACGCTGCGTACGCCGCAAGACCTGGCGGGACATGTGGCCGCGGTGCAGGCCGGCACGGCGTACGAGAGCCTGCTGCGCGAACTGAATGCCAAAACGCTGGTCCAGCGCCCCATCACCATACAGACGGCCCCCACGGCGCAAAGCATGCGCCGCGTCGCCGAACACCAGGCGGACTTCACCGTGATTGCCGCAGAGTCGGCTTTCAAATGGGTGCGCGACGATTTGCAGAACCTGGATTTATTGTTCGCCCTGGGCGAAGGCACCGAGGTCGGCTGGGGTGTGGCGACAGACGCCGAGGACTTGCAGACGGCGTTGGCCGACTACCTGGCAGACAGCCGGCGTGTAGGCTCGCGCCTGGACCTTTCGTGGCGCAAGAACTACGACATCTCGCTGACAGAGTATCAATTGTTTTCCGCCACGTTCGACACCCGTGCCCAATTGCTGCAGTTATGGTCGCGCTGGGGGCTGCCGGCGGGCTTGGCGTTTGTGGGTGTCATGGGGGTGATGCTGTACTGGATGAGACGCTTGCGCCGTGAAGTCGCGCGACACAAGCTCGCCGCCGAGGCGCTGAGCAAAAGCCAGGAGGCGATGTCGTTGGAGGTGGGGCGACGCAAAGCGGTTTCCGAGTTGTTGCTGGCCTTGCAGCAGACCGTCACGCTAGAGGATTTCAGTCAAACCGTGCTGCAGCAGATCTCGCGGCATCTGCCACTGGGACAGGCCATTTTTGCGTGTGTCGATGCGCCCGATGGCGTCAAGGCGCAGGCCCACTATGCCGGCAGCGGCACCGATCCCATCGCCTCTTTGCGCGAGCTGCCCAGTACCATGCGCCTGATCGACCGCTGCGTGGCCACCAGAGAGCCGGTGCTGACGGTGCAACCCGGCGCCGACTACCTGCGCATCCGTTCCGGCCTGGGCCATGGCGCGCCGGCGGCCATCCTGGTCATGCCGATCCGCCACGCAGAGCATGTTCTAGGGGTGATTGAACTGGCGGTTCACCAGCCCTTCACGCCCAGCCAACGGCAATTGCTGGTCGAATTCGAGCCGATTGTGGCGGTCAGCCTGCGGCGTTTCTTGTCAGAGCCAGACTCCGAAATTCTGCAGGCGGGCAACACCGAGGCTGGCCACGCCACAACACACGAAAGGGCACAAGCATGAGCTATTTCAACAACCCAGATGGCCGTATGGTCGGCCGTGGCGTGTGTTGCCTGGTGGTCGACGACTATGACGCGATGCGCCGGGTCACCGTCAACCAGTTACGCCAACTTGGCGTCGACCAGATCCAAACGGCGAAGAATGGTGCAGAGGCGCTGCGCCTGCTCAAAGGCCAACGTTTTGATGTGGTGCTGTCGGACTGGAACATGCCGGTGATGACCGGGCTGGAGTTGCTCCAGGCCATGCGCGAAGACGAGGCACTTTTCAATATTCCGGTGATTTTGATCACCGCAGAGGCCGAGCGGACCAAGGTCGAAGAGGCCATCGCACAAGGCGTCACCTCGATGCTGCTCAAGCCTTATTCACCCAAGCAACTGATGACCCGGCTGGAGCGCGCCTTGCAGTGGAAACCGCGCGCACCGAGCATGCCAGGGTACGGCGAGCTACCGGCCCATGGTGGCGTGGGCGGCCGTGTGAAGCGCAGCAGATTGCCAGGCGAAGGGGCCGAGCAGCGGCAGACCATCCTCATCGTTGACGACACCCAGGACAATCTGCTTTTGCTTTCGGAGTTGTTCAAAGGCGAGTTTCGTGTGTGGTTGGCGCCGTCCGGTGCCAAAGCCCTGGAACTGGCAACGGCTGACGACCCGCCCGACCTCGTGTTACTCGACGTGATGATGCCGCAGCTCGATGGTTTCGAGGTGGCACGGCGTATGCGCGAGCATCCGGTTTCGCAGACCATACCCATCATCTTTGTCACCGCCATGACCTCGGCCGACGCGCGGCTGAAAGGGCTGGATCTCGGGGCCGTGGACTTCATCACCAAGCCCATAGACCCCGAGACGCTCAAGCTGCGGGTGCGCAACTTCATGCGTTACGTGAAGCTGCGCAAAGACCTGCAGGCCGAGTATGACGACATGGTCGCAGCGGCCGAGTTGCGCGCCGATGTCGAACGCATCACCCGGCATGACATCAAGGCACCGTTGGCCGGCGCGCTGGGCCTGATGCAGGTGCTGCTGGGCGACGACAACCTGGGGCGGCGGCAAACCGAGCACCTGCGGCTGATGGAAGAAAGTGTGATGCAGGTGCTCAACATCGTGAATCGCTCGTCTGAACTCTACAAAATCGAGACCGGGCGTTTTGAGCTGCATGCCGTGCCGGTCCCCGTGGGCGACCTGCTGCGGCGCATTGCGGAAATGGACCGCGTGACCTTTGTTGAAAAAAACTTGTCGATCTCGGTCGACGCCGACGTGCCGGTAGGCACAGAAATGCCGCAGGCGCTGGGTGACACGGCCTTGTGTTATTCGGTGTTCCACAATCTGCTGAAGAATGCTTGTGAAGCGGCCCCCGTAGGCTCCAAGGTGGCGATTCGGCTGCGCGACCAGAACCCGCTGTGCATAGAAATCCAAAACACCGGCACAGTCCCATCCACCATCCGTGGGCGCTTCTTTGATAAGTATGTGACCCTTGGCAAAAAGGGGGGCAGCGGCCTCGGCACCTACTCGGCCAAGTGTTTGGTGCAAGCGCAAGGCGGCGAAATACAACTCGCGGTTTCTGACGAAAACAATACAACGACGGTATCTGTGTTTCTGCCGCGGCATTCCCCCTGAGCGTCGGCTCCAGGGCGGTGCTGCAAAGCCAGCGACCAGCTTCAGCGTTTTCCACACCGCGCAGAGCACAAAGCCGCCAGGGCCGGTGAGCCAGGTCTGCGGGCGTGCAAGAATGATGCTGTCCTGGCCTACAAGAAAGCAGCATCGTGCCTCAGCAACCCAGCCATCCGCCGCGCATCTACCTTGCCGGACCGGACGTTTTCTTCCCGGAATGTGATGCTCTCTATACGCGCCTGAAAACGCTTTGCAGTCTGCTGGGCATGGTGGGTGTGGCGCCTACCGATAGCGAAGCCGCCAAGGGCTTCAGCGGCAGCGAAGATGCGCTGGCGCAACGCATCTACGAGGGCAATGTGGCCCTGATCGAGCAGGCCGATGGTGTGGCCGCCAACCTGGTGGCGTTCCGCGGGCTGGAGCCCGATTCGGGCACGGTGTTTGAGGTCGGTTATGCCATTGCCTTGCGCAAGCCCGTGGTGGCCTATGGCGTGCCCGCCGTGAGTTATGCCCAACGTGTGGCGGCGACGCTGGACTGCGCACCGGATGCCAGCGGCACACTGCGCGAAACGGCCACCGGCACCATGGTGGAAGGGCTTGGCCAGCGGCTGAATTTGATGCTGTCGCGCTCTGCACATCTGGCACCCAGTGCCGAAGCCGCCCTGGGCAAGCTGGCCGAGTTGCTGCTCCCCAAAGCTAGCTAATTTGATAGCTACTTACGCATATCCATATTGCTTGGCATGCCGATTTTCCTCATAGCTTTCAATCCACACCTTACACCCCACCTCTCACCACGATGAACCCGCTTTCTGAAGCCCAACAGCAATGCCAGGCCATGTATACAGCGCTGGCGGATCTACGCGGCGCGCCGCAGCAAACCCATGCCTTCTGCAACAGCGTACGCGGCTACTCCGTCCTGCTGGCGGCGTTGCCCGCGCGTTACGGCGAAGTGCTGCTCGGCTTGCTGGACCGGCTGGAGTCAAGCGCCATGTTCAGCGAGGAAAGCTGTTCGTTCAGCCAGCAGGATCTGCTGGCCAACCTGGCGCTGTGGCAGGAAAAAGCGCAAGCGCTTCTTCATCCGGAGATCACTGAATAGCGCCCGCCACCACGTTGATGCTCAGCGCCAGCACCACCATATTGAAGGCAAACGACAGCAGGCTGTGGCCCAGGGTGAGGCGGCGCATGGCGCGCGAAGTGACATCGACATCGGCCACCTGCGAGGTCATGCCCACCACCATGGCGTGGTACAGAAAGTCGAAGTAATCGGGCGCTTCTTTGCCGGGAAACGTCAGCCCCGGTCCCTCGCCTTTTTCCGGCCTGCCGCCCTTGGCCGGCTTTGCGCGGGCAGCGTCGTCGTCGTCAGCCGTCTGGTAATAGCGATGGGCGTAGCGAAACGCGAAACTGGTGTGGATCAACAGCCAGGAAGACGCCAGCGCCAGCATGGAGAGCGCGACGTAGACCGCACGGTCGGACAGCGACAAATCCTTCACGTGGTGCAGCATCTGCGCAATCGCCGCCACGCTTGCAAAACCGGTGACCAACAGCAGCACAAACAGCACCACACTTGAGGCATCTTGCTGCAGTGCACGAGCCCGGGTCTGCGCGGCGTCAAAGGTTTCGGCCAGCCACAGCGCCAAGCCGAGCAACACCCCCACGCCCACAACCCAGGCCAATAGCGCGCGGGCTTCAAAGCCAAAGGGCAGCGGCAACAGAAAAACCACCGTCCCCGCAAGCATGCCGTAGGCGATGCGCTGGGTGCTGGTGGTTTGTGAGAAGTGATGCGGCATGGACGGGCGCGTGGGTGCAAGAACCGGTGAAGGATCTCTTGGGTCCGCGCCCGCTGCAATGATCAGCCGCGCGCGTCGGCCTTGGTATCGGTGAAACGGCCGTAGCTTTGCAGGCGGTCGTAGCGTCGGTCGAGCAGTTCTTTCACCTTGAGGTCGGCCACCTGGCGGTAGGCATCACCCAAGGCGCGCTTCAGGAAAGCGGCCATTTGTTTGTGGTCGCGGTGCGCACCGCCCACCGGCTCGCTGACGATCTTGTCAACCAGGCCCAGCGCCTTCAGGCGGTGGGCGGTAATGCCCAGCGCGTCGGCCGCTTCCTGGGCTTTCTCGGAGGTCTTCCACAAAATGGAAGCGCAGCCTTCGGGGCTGATCACCGAGTAGATCGAATACTGCAGCATGACAACCTGGTCGGCCACCGAAATGGCCAACGCGCCACCGGAGCCGCCTTCACCGATGATGGTGGTGATGATGGGCACTTCCAACTGCGCCATCTCGAAGATGTTGCGGCCAATGGCCTCGGACTGGCCGCGTTCTTCGGCGTCGATACCAGGGTAGGCACCGGGTGTATCAACGAAGGTGAACACCGGCAGTTGGAACTTCTCGGCCAGCTTCATCAGGCGCAAGGCCTTGCGGTAACCCTCGGGTTTGCTCATGCCGAAGTTGCGCAGGCCACGCTCTTTGGTGTCGCGCCCCTTTTGATGGCCCAGCACCATACAGGCCGTGCCGTTGAAGCGCGCCAAGCCGCCCACGATGCTCAGGTCGTCGGCAAAATGACGGTCGCCGTGCAACTCAACGAAGTCTGTGAAGATTTCGCGCACATAGTCCAGCGTGTAGGGACGCTCGGGGTGGCGCGCAATCTTGGTGATCTTCCACGGCGTGAGATCGGCGTAGATGTCTTTGGTGAGTTGCTGGCTCTTCTTGCTCAGTTGGTCGATCTCTTCCGAAATATCGACAGCCGATTCGTTCTGCACATAACGCAGCTCTTCGATCTTGGCTTCAAGATCAGAAATAGGCTGCTCGAAGTCAAGAAATGTTCTTTTTGCCAACGTCATTCTCCTAGGATGGTCACACCCCATTGGGCTCGTGCGGTGCCGCGACGAACTCCAATGGCCGGACGCTCAAAAATTCAATACGGGGTCATCACCTGGCCGTCATCAGGCTAGTACGCCACCGGCAGGGGATCCAAAGAGCGCCAAATATACCAAGTTGCAACACTGCAATACGGCGCCCAGGCCGCAGCGACTTCGCGCGCGTCGCTTCGGCTGACCGGGTCGCCCGAAAAATAGCTCTGGCTGATGCCGCTGATCAGGCCCGCATCGTCCAGTGGCAGCACATTAGGCCGCATCATGTGAAAGATCAAGAACATTTCAGCCGTCCAACGGCCAATGCCACGAATCGCCACCAGCTCGGCGATGATGGATTCATCGTCCATCTCACCCCAGTTCTGCACGTGCAACGCACCCGACTGGAAGTGCAGCGCCAGGTCCACCAGATACTCAACCTTGCGTACGCTCAGGCCCGCGGCACGCATGTCGTCTACCTTGAGCTTTAGCACGTTGGCCGGCGTCATTTTGCGCGGCAGTTCAACAAAGCGTTCCCACACGGTTTGTGCGGCCTTGACCGAAACCTGCTGGCCCACAATGCTGCGCGCCAACGTGGTGAAGGCGTCGCCCCGGGTTTCCAGGCAGGCATCGCCAAACTGTGGAATCAGGCGGCGCATCACACGGTCTTTCTTGACCAGGTGTTTGCAGGCATCGGCCCAGTAGGCGGGGGTCCAGACCTGGACGGCGGCGTCAGCCGGGACAGGCTCTTCCACTATCTTTTTAGCAGCTGACATCGCATACCCCGTCTACACAAAACATTATTTTTATTACCATATTTTCAAGCCGCCGACGCCCAGGTGGTACCGCTGGGGCTGTCTTTCAGCACAATGCCCTGGGCCAGCAGATCCTGGCGAATGCGGTCAGCCTCGGCGAAGTTCTTGGCGGCTTTGGCGGCTGCGCGCTCGCCAATCAACACTTGAATGGCCGCATCGTCCAGCGCCACACCGGCACGCAAAAAGGCTTGTGGATCACCCTGCAAGATGCCCAGCGTGCCGCCCAGGGCTTTGAGCAGGCCAGCCAATTCGGCCGAGCGTGTGCGGTTGACTTCGCTGGCCAGGTCGAACAACACGGCGACAGCCTCGGGCGTGCCGAAGTCTTCGTCCATGGCGGCTTTGAAGCGTGCCGCGTAGGGCTGCGTCCAGTCGATTGCGGCCACAGCTGCGGGCCGGACCGCGTCCAACGTGGTGTACAAGCGGCGCAACGCGCCACGTGCGTCATCCAAATGGGCATCGCTGTAATTCAGCGGCGTGCGGTAATGCGTGCGCACCATGAAGTAGCGCAGGGTTTCGCGGTCAAACTTCTGCAGCACTTCGCGGATGGTGAAGAAGTTGCCCAGGCTCTTGGACATTTTTTCGTTGTCCACACGCACAAAACCGTTGTGCACCCAGAAACGCGCCAGGGGCTTGCCGGAAGCGCCTTCGCTTTGGGCAATTTCGTTCTCGTGGTGCGGGAACTGCAGGTCGGCGCCACCACCATGGATGTCAAAACTCTCGCCCAGGGTTTGGCAGCTCATGGCCGAGCACTCGATGTGCCAGCCCGGGCGACCGGCGCCGTAAGCGCTGTCCCACTTGGCTTCTGGCGGCTCTTCGGGCTTGGCCGACTTCCACAGCACAAAGTCCAGCGGGTCTTCCTTGCCGTCGAGCACGGCCACACGTTCACCGGCACGCAATTCGTCCAGCGACTTGCCCGACAACTTGCCGTAACCATTGAACTTGCGCACGGCGTAGTTCACGTCGCCATTGGGCGCACGATAGGCCAGGCCTTTTTGCTCCAGCGTCTGGATCATGTTGAGCATCTGCGGCACGTATTCGGTGGCGCGCGGCTCTATGGTCGGTGGTTCTATGCCCAGCGCGCCAATGTCCTGGTGCATGGCGGCGGTCATCTCGTCGGTCAGCGCACGGATGGTGATGCCACGCTCCAACGCCCGCTTGATGATCTTGTCATCAATATCGGTGATGTTGCGCACGTAAGTCACCTTGTAGCCACTGACCTTGAGCCAACGCTGCACCACATCGAACGCCATCATCATGCGCGCGTGCCCCACATGGCACAGGTCGTAGATGGTCATGCCGCAGACGTACATGCGCACATGGCCGGGTTCGATGGGAGCGAAAGACTCTAGGGCACGCGACAGCGTGTTGTAAATGCGAAGACTCATGAAAACTGTAGTTTGCCGTTCACACACACAGAAACGCGCAGCACGTTTCCGAAGCGGGTGCACCGGTCAATATTCGGTCAGGGGGTTGTTGCAGCCAAAGACTCCCAATTTGCCTCGACTTGGCACGTACGTCAATGCCAGTCGGGGTAAATATGGCGTGCAAAACCTTCAGGGAGGGGTTGCCGCTTTGGCAACACCAGGTGAGCCACGGGTCAGTTATGTCCCGTTTCACCCCAAACCCCTAGGCTACAATTCTTGGAAGTATATAGCCCCTGCCTGGGCCTGTTCTGGTAGACCTTAAGAGGCCTTATGACGCAAGTGACTTCCCGCCTTTTTTCTAGAGTTCGCCCGGTGGCTGCTGTTGCAGCGATGGGCTTGGCGCTGGCCTGCACACTCAGCACCCCGGCTCGTGCCGATGACTACACCGATGTTGGCCAATTGATCCGGTCGGGCAAGCTGGTTGAAGCCCAGGCCAAGGCCGATGCCTACCTTGCGGGCAAGCCGCGCGATCCTCAAATGCGTTTTCTCAAGGGCGTGATCCAGACCGAAGCCGGCAAGACCGATGACGCCATCGTCACGCTGAACGCGCTGACACAGGAGTACCCGGAGCTACCCGAGCCCTATAACAACCTGGCCGCGTTGTACGCCGGGCAAAATCAGTACGACAAAGCACGTACCGCGCTGGAGATGGCCATACGCATCAACCCGAGTTACGCGACAGCACACGAGAATCTGGGCGACGTGTACGCCAAGCTGGCCAGCCAGTCGTATAGCAAGGCCTTGCAATTGGATTCCAATAACAAATTGGCCGGGCAAAAGCTGGTGTTGCTGAAAGAAGTGCTGACACCCCCCGCAAAACCGACCAAGGGCGGAGCAGCCAAACCAGCCCCCGCTGCCAGCAAATAAAGTGCTCTCCCAGCCTTGGGGCTGGGAACTTCCGCCCACTCAAGTGCCTCAGGCACAACACGCGCCAATGACCTTGGCGTTATGGCGCGCCACCTTCTCTCTCAAGATCAAAGCTATGTTGCTTCAAAGCCCTTGCTCCCATGTACGGCGCGCTCTTCTGGCCGCCAGCCTCGTCGTCGTCGCCCTGCCCGCCTTGGCGACCACCGCGCCTCGCGTGAAGTTCTCCACCAGCGCCGGTGATTTCGTGGTCGAGGTCTATCCCGACAAGGCCCCCAAGACCGTTGAGAACTTTCTGCAATACGTCAAAGACAAACATTACGACGGCACGATCTTCCACCGCGTGATCGACAACTTCATGGTGCAGGGCGGTGGCTTCGACACCAAGTACAACCAGAAACCAACACGTGCGCCGGTCGAACACGAAGGCCAGGCCGCACTCGCCAAAGGCGGCGACCGCAACGTTGTTGGCACACTCGCCATGGCGCGCACCGGCGACCCCCAATCGGCGACGGCGCAGTTCTTCATCAATGTGAAAGACAATGCGTTTCTGGACCCCACGGTGATCCCGCCCGGCGACCCAGTCCCTAAATTTGAATACCAAGGCCGCGTGTACGAAAATACGCCACGCGACAAATTGGTAGGCGCCTCTCAGCTGTTCGGCTACACCGTTTTTGGCAAAGTCGTCAGTGGCATGGACGTCGTGAATAAAATGAAGTCCACGCCCACCGGCGCTGGCGGCCCCTTCCCCAGCGACGTTCCCAAGACACCTATCGTTATCAACTCGGCCACACTGGTCAAATAAAGCACATCATGAGCAATCCACAAGTTGAACTTCACATTGCCGACTTCGGCGTGATCACCCTCGAACTCGACGCCGAAAAAGCGCCCAAGTCGACCGCCAACTTCCTGACCTACGTCAACAGCGGCCACTACAACAACACCGTGTTCCACCGCGTGATCCCGGGCTTCATGGTGCAAGGCGGCGGTTTCGAGCCGGGCATGAAACAAAAGAGCACTGAAGCCCCGATCGACAACGAAGCCAACAACGGCTTGAAGAACAACAACTACACCGTTGCCATGGCACGCACGAATGATCCACATTCGGCAACCGCACAGTTCTTCATCAACGTGGCCGACAACAGCTTCCTGAACCACACCGCCATCTCCGCTCAAGGCTGGGGCTACGCCGTGTTCGGTAAAGTGGTTTCGGGCACCGAGGTGGTCGACAAGATCAAGGCCGTGAAAACGGGCCGCAAAGGCTTTCACGACGACGTGCCAAACGACGACGTGATCATCGAAAAAGCGGTTGCCCTTTAATTCCTTGAATCAAGGCCCGCGCCGGCTCCAGCACGGCCAGCGTGTGGCCTGAAGTCTGCGCCAGCGTGACAACACCCAAGATGTCGACCGTTCCCAACGTACAAGAGCTTGTAGCTTCCACCGCTTGGCAAACGGTCGAATTCATTTCCGACCTGCATCTGCAAGCCAGCGAACCCTTGACGTTTGCCGCGTGGCAGCAATATCTGGCGACCACCAAGGCAGATGCGGTGTTTATCCTTGGTGATTTGTTTGAGGTTTGGGTCGGTGACGATGCTGCGGCAGAACCCGGCTTCGAAGCTGATTGCCTCAAGGTACTGCGCACCGCAGCGCAACACACCGCGCTGTACTTCATGTGTGGCAATCGCGACTTCCTGATCAGTGATCAAATCATGCGGTCCTGCGGCGTCACGCTGCTCGAGGACCCCACCGCCCTCACCTTTCATGGCAAGCGCTGGCTGCTCAGCCACGGTGATGCCTTGTGTCTGGACGACATCGACTACCAAAAGTTTCGGCAGCAGGTGCGCAACCCACAATGGCAGCAAGCATTTTTGGCGCAACCGCTGAACGTGCGCCAGAACATCGCGCGGCAAGTTCGCACCCAAAGTGAGGCGCGTCACCAAACAGGTGGTCCGTATGCAGACCTGGATGACCAGGCCACCCGCGATTGGCTACGCAATGCCAACGCGCAGACGATGATTCATGGGCACACCCACAGGCCCGCGCAACACGCGTTAAGCGAAGGCTTCGAGCGTGTAGTCCTCAGCGACTGGGATTTGGCTGCAAGTTCGCCGCGCGCCGAAGTCTTGCAGTTGACGTCCAGTGGCCTTAGGCGCATTCCCTGGGCGCAATGGGCTTAAAACAACGATTGATCGATTGGGGGCGAAAACTAGGCGGCAGTCCCGAAGTTCCCGCTATACCTGACGCACTCTGGGACGGAGTTCTCGTCGATCTGCCGTTTTTGACCGAGCTCACTGAAGCTGAACAGCGGCGCCTGCGCGCCCTGACCGAAGTTTTCCTGAAACAAAAAGAATTCTTCGGCGCCAATGGTCAAGACATCACCGACGCGATCGCGGTTTCGATTGCGGCACAAGCCTGCTTGATCGTTCTGCACATGTGGCCGCTGGCGTCACCACCAGCCAAGGCCATGGCTGTTTTCCAGGATTTTGTCACCATCGTGCTTCACCCTGGGGAAGTACTGGCCCGTCGCGAATGGGTGGACGACATTGGCGTGGTGCACCGCGGCACCGAAGCCTTGACGGGCGAAGCCGCCGAAGACGGCCCCGTGACGCTGAGTTGGTCCGAAGTAAAGCGCGCAGGCAGCGCGGCAGCCGAAGGCACAAATGTGGTCATCCATGAGTTTGTCCACAAACTGGCCATGCAAGGTCCGCGTTTTGAGGGCGTACTCGCCGACTGTCCCAGACTCCCTCCCGGATTCATGGGCAGTCGATCTGCCGGTGAAGCGGTCGAGATCTGGTTCAGCGTTCTGCAACCGGCCTTTGAATCATTCCGAGACCAAGTGTCTCTGGCGGAGCGGTTTGGCCAACCACGGCCGTGGCTCGATCCCTACGGCGCCACTTCGATTGATGAGTTTTTTCCTGTCACCTGTGAAGCGTATTTCGTGAACAGGGAGCGTTTTCGGACGGCGTTTCCAACGCTGCTGAACTTGTATGACGCGCTGTTCCGCTCGGCAGTCCACTAGTTGTGTCTAGTCGTTTACTGCAGGCAGCAGCATTTCAAAGGGAAAATCTCGGAGTTGCTCACAGCATCAACTCAGACCGTTTTGAGGCCTGAGCCTGGGTTCCGCTTACGCGGCCTGCAGCACATGGCGCGCAACCGATGACGCTTGCGGCTGGAGACGGTCCCAGCCCGGTTCAGGGCCGAAACGGTTTTCCAAAAAGTCGAGCAAGGTGCGCATCGTGGCGGGTTGGTGGCGGCGCGATACATAAACGCCGTAAACCCCCAGGGGAAGCGGCTTCCACTCAGGCAATACTTCGACCAGTTCGCCGCTCTGCAACAAGTCGCCGACAGCATAAGTGGGCTGCACCGACAAACCTCCGCCGGCCCGCACGGCTTGCAGCAGGGCTGTCGCCTCATTCGCACTCAGGTTTCCCGAGACCTGAACCGAGGTCTCTTCATCTTGCCGCACGAAATGCCACTGACTTTTCTCGAAGCGCGAAGATGTCAAGCAGTTATGCCGAGCCAGATCTTGCACCGACTCAGGGGTTCCATGGCGGAGCAAATAACCGGGCGCCGCGCAAACAACTGAGCGGCAGGTGGACAACTTGCGCGAAATCATGTTGGGATCGAGTTCGTTCGTCACGCGTATGGCCAAGTCAATACGGTCTTCGATCAAATTGACCGGCTGATCGCCCAGCACAAGATCGACGCGCGTTCTTGGATAGCGCGCAAGGTAGTCCACCAGGGCTGCGCTCAGGTGCGATTGCCCAAAGGAGACGCTGGAGTAAACGCGAATCTGCCCATGGGGTTCGGTATCGCGCTGTCCCACCACTTGCTCCACATCATTGACCAATTCGAGCAATTGACGACTGCGTGCAATGCAGGCCTCACCCGCTTCGGTCAAAGACAAACGCCGCGTGGAACGCATCAATAAACGTGCACCCAGCCAACGTTCCAATTCAGCGATATGGCGGGTCACCATTGCTCGCGACATCCCCAGGGTGTTGGCTGCAGCCGTAAAACTGCCACGTGTCACAACTTCGCTGAACACACGCATTGCGGAAATTCGGTCCATGGCTTTGCTCCAAATTTGTTTGAATCAATACAAATGAATACTCATAAAGAATCTCATTTGATCATGAACAGTTAATTTAAAACAATATAAATGTGCACACTTATGGCAAAAATTATATTTTTGCATACACAAATACAAGCAACTTGGAAAATTCAGCCTATTCCGGGAGAAAACGGGCCATGCGCCCAGCAAAGAAACTTGGGAACGAAGCGTCGCGCAACCAAATTGGTGGCAACAACAAACCCTTTGCCAACTCAGCAAAGAAGAAGTTTTAGCCCATGAAAACACGCAGGAAATGCGTAGCACCGTCTTCCTGCGTTCCTGCGTAGTAGGAACACAGCTCGGCGACGAGAGGGGTTCGCCAGAAACTCGCCAGGTTTACAGCGGGATGTCGAGTGCGCTGATTTGCCGCTCGACCTGGTCCGCAGCATGTTGCGCCAGATGCGCAGAGAACCACGCGGTCTGAATGTCGCTGGGCATGGTCTTCTGAACCGCCGCCAGATTCGCATACATGCGGTCTGGGTCTACCCGCAAGCCTTCGCAAGCCTGGGCCATGGCGTGCACGCTGCCGTGTGTGGCCATCACCAGTTGTGGCCATTCGGCAAGCTCAACCTGCCAGTGGCCAAGCGAGCGCTCGTGCTCTCCGGCCATGGACTGCAATAGCGCCGCCACGCGTTGTGGCACGCGCTGCGCAGCGGCCAGCGCCACCATCGAACCAACCGGATTGCGCTTGTGCAACAGGGTGGAAGAACGGCCACGTTCCAAGTGGTCTGGCTCAGCCACTTCGGCGACTTCAAACTGGCTCATCAATGCAATGTCGCGAGCCAGTTTGCCCAGGCTCCCCGTCAGCAATCCTAGCTCGCAACCCAGCGCCACCCATTCATCTCGCTGCGACTGCCAGGATGACTCCGGCGTCAACAATCCGAGATCCTGTGCCATGTGTTGTGCCACGGCGCGACCATGCACGCCCATTTCAGCCAAAGTGCCTACCGCACCACCAAGCTGCAATTTCATGGCCTGCTGAGACAAGGTCAGCAGACGTCTCTGGCTGCGCACCAGCGGCGCAAGCCAGCCCACACATTTGAGGCCAAAACTCATGACCGAGGCCGGTTGCATCAAGGTGCGCGCCAGCATCGGTGTGCTGGCATAACGCCGCGCCAGAACCAGGAGAACCTGTACCACGCGCGCCAAATCGGTCTCGATCAACATCAGCGCCTGGCGCGTCACCAGCACCATGGCCGTATCAACCACGTCTTGTGCGATGCAGCCCACATGGGTGTGCTCCCGCGCCGCCGGATTGAACAGCCCGACGGCATCCTTGAGGCTCTTCACAAGCGGCACGGCAATGCTGCCCGCCGGACCACTTTCCCGCACCAATTTAGGCACATCAAACAATTCGACCTTGCAGGTGCGGATGATGGAGTCAGCCGAGCTTTGGGGGATCAGGCCTTGCGCCGCCTGCGCACTCGCGAGGGCGGCCTCAAAACGCAGCATCGCGCCAACGAACTGGCGATCGGCAAACGCATCCTGCGCCTCAGGTGTGGTCAAGAATCCGTCAAATATGAAACTCATGGTGGGGCATGCGGCGCGCTGCCAGCTTCAGACCCGGCGGAAGCTGGCCGCTGTTTCACACCGTCCGGTTTTGCTTCAAACGCATACGGTTGGGCAAGGGCACGGAGCGGCGCAGCACCTCTTCGCCCAGCCACAAGGCGGACTTGCGCGCGCGTTCCGCCACCACCGGCAGCGGTATCTGCTGATAGTCGTCATTAAAGACTTCAAAGCTGTAGTCGCCGCGGTAGCCCAAATCGTGCAGCGCCCGGACCAGCTTCGCCATGGCTTCGCTGTGCACACCCTCACCCGGAAACACCCGGAAATGCCGCGCCGTGGCAATCTTCTCCTCAACCGAGCGGACTTCGTTCCACATGAAATCGGCCAACTGCACCAGGAAAATTTTCGACGGATCGAGAATCTCCAACTCTTCCAGCGGTGTTTGGGTGGCCAGCAAATGGAAGGAATCGAAACCCAGCCCCAGATTCGGCGCGTCCGCGCGGCACACGATGTCCCAGGCGGTGGTGAATTCGTTGATGGTGCGGCCCCAGGACAAACCTTCGTAGGCCACACGGATGTTGCGTGGTACGGCCAGCATGGCCAGCTTGCGCAGGTCACGGGCGATCGCATCCAGGTCCGAAGTCGCATGCGTCGAGGTCGACGAACACACCAGCAGCAGGCGGCAATCCAGCGCGTGGCACATGTCCAGCATGGCCTTGGCGATGTCGATCTTGTATTCGTGCAAGTGGCCAGAGAGCCCTTCAAAATCACGCAACACCTGAAAACCGGTGACACGCAGCCCGCTGTTGCGCACCGCCGCGACCGCCGCATCCAGGCCATCGGCGTGGCCCACGATGTCGCGCGCGGACAGCATGATCTGGGTGAAACCGGCGCCCTTCACCGCGGCCAGCTTGGCCTCCAGCGGGCCGGCGAGCGAGATGGTGTCCATGCCGAAATCGTCGATGTTGCCGCCGACATGCTGCACGTCCTGCATGGACGGCGTTGAGCTGAAAGATGTGTGGTTCATAAAGCCGCCGTTCACACCAGCGCCCGTTTGTCGTGCACCAGTTCAAACATCACACCGCCCATGTAGGAACGCGTCAAAGCACCACGCGCCTCGGCCTGCGCACTCTTGGCTTCGACAAACTCCACACCACGTCGGCGCAGCTCGGCCACGGTTGCCGGCACGTCGGGGGTGCCCAGGCCTATGCGCTGCAGGCATTCGTCGTCTTCCACATCCAGCACACCGGGCTCAGGCTCGATCAGTTGCAAGTAAAAGCTAGCGCAGGGACTGCGCAGAATCCGGCCTTTGGGCAGGATGCCAAAACGTTCGCTGTTCGACAGCGCGGTAAAACCAAACAGTTCCTGGTAGAACTCGGTCCAATCGTCGGCCCGGTCGTTGCCGATGTACTGCACCACCCCGAAGAAATGCAAACCCGCCACCGCAGGTGGGCGTTGGTCCACCGTGGGAATGGGCGTGAAGTCCACGTCGTAGATGGAGAACTCTTTGTAGCGGTCGACAAAATAAATGCGGCTGGTGCCCACGCCGTGGATCGCCGGGATGTTCAGCTCCATGACTTCCACACGCGCCGGCACAGCCCAGGCGCCACGGTCGAGTGCCCGGCGGTAGGCTGCCGCAGCATCGCGCACACGCAGGGCCACGGCCACAATCACCGGGGTCTCGGTCAACGGCACGGTGTGGTCGCGGCCGCCCGAATGGGCGTTGACGATCACATTGATATCACCCTGCCGATACAGCAGCACTTCGCGCGAGCGGTGGCGCGCCACCGGCCGAAAACCCATGGTCTCCAACACCTGTCCCAACGCCTGTGGTTTGGAGGTCGCGTATTCGATGAACTCGATACCTTCCAGCCCCAGCGGGTTGGGGGTCACGCCGACCGCTTCGCGGTCTGCCAGTCCGGCGTGGTCGTATTGTGTGGATGCCATGTCGCTTACTCCTGAAAAAACCAATAATCAAATCGTGGCGGCATCCACCGGCGCTGCGGCCGTGTGCGCGCCACCCAAAAACAAGCGTTCAATGTGCGGGTCGGCCAGCAGTTCACTGGCGGGCCGCTGCAACACCAACCGGCCAGACTCCAGTGCAATCGCTTCATCTGAAATTTTCAGCGCGCTTTTGACGTTCTGCTCCACCATCAACACGGTGGTGCCGGCATCCGCCAGTTTACGCAACAACCTGAACACATCCTGCACCACGATAGGCGACAAACCAATCGACGGCTCGTCGATCAGGATCACCTTGGGTCTGAGCAGCAAGGCCCGGCCAATTTCCAGCTGCTTTTGCTCGCCGCCCGACAAGGCCGACGCCATCGAGTGCATGCGTTCTTTCACGCGCGGAAAGAACTCCAGCACCTCTGGGATACGCTCGTGGGTGGTCTTCATGCCCAGCGTGATGCCGCCCAGCTCCAGGTTCTGAAACACGGTCAGCTGGCCGAACAAATTGCGCCCCTGCGGCACAAAGGCAATGCCCTGGGCCAACAGCTGTTTCTGCGTGGCCCCGCCGACCTCGACACCATCGAGCAAGACCCGGCCCTGGCGCGGTTTCAGCAAACCAAAAAGTGTTTTCAGTACCGTGGACTTGCCCGCGCCGTTCGGCCCCAGCAACAAGGTGATGGAACCCCGGCGCGCCTTGAACGACAGGTTGTTCAGGATCATGAAGTCCTTGTAGCCCGCCACCACGTCGTCAAATTCGATGCAGGTATCGTGAAGATTGTTGGACATGGTCAGTTCCCCAGATAGGCGTCGAGTACCTGCTTGTTGCCGCGAATCTCCGCCGGCGTGCCTATGGCCATCACTTGGCCCTCCACCATCACCATGATGCGGTGGCACAGGTCCATCACGAAGTCCATATTGTGTTCAATCACCACAAAGCTGCGTTGCTTCGCGCCCGGCTGCTGGTTCAATTGCTTGAGCAATGTGGAGATGCCGCCCACCAGGCTGGGGTTGACACCGGCACACGGTTCATCGAGCAGCACCAGATCGGGCTCGCTCATGAAGGCCATGGCAATATCCACCAGCTTTTGCTGGCCGTAACTCAGCTCACCGGCCTTTTTGTCGGCCACGTGGCGGATGCGGAACTGGTCGATCAAGGCATCAGCCTTGGCGCCCAGGCCAGAATCACTGGGCGCGAACATGCGGCTGAACATGCTGCCCTTGTGCTCTTGCGCGGCCACCAGCAGGTTGTCGCGCACCGTCATCTTGCCAAACACCTGCAGCGTCTGGAACGTGCGGCCGACACCGCGCCGGTTCAACTCCAGCGGGCCCAGGCGGCTCACGTCCTCGCCGTTGAGCTCAATGCTGCCGCTGTCCGGGCGGATCTGGCCGAGCATGCTGTTGAACAGCGTGGTTTTGCCCGAACCATTGGGGCCAATCACACCGAAGATTTCGCCCGGCATGACTTCAAACGACACGCCGCCAACGGCCTGAATCGCGCCGTAGGCCTTTTTGAGATTGTTAACCCTTAGCAGTGACGCGCTCATGCTGCGGCCCCCTTGTTTGGTTGTTGGGCTTGCTGCGCGGCCAGGCCACTGGCCTGGCGTGCGGCGCTGGCTTCTTTCGCCAAGCGGCGGGCGCGCAGGCGTTCAGGAATGCTGAGCAAACCATCGGGCAGCCAGATCATCAGCAGCACCACCGCAGCGCCAAAGACGAACAAGTACCAGGCCTGGGCGAAACGCAGCCACTCGGGCAGCAGCACACCGACCGCCGAGCCCAGCACCGGCCCCAGGAAGTAGCCCGGGCCACCGACCACCACCATCAGGTACATCATGATCGACGCCCCGACCGTGAAAGGCGCCGGCTCAATGAACTGCACCAGGCTGGCAAACAGCGAACCCGCAATACCCGCATAAGCCGCACCGATGGCAAAACTCAACAGGGTGTAGCTGCGGGTGTCCACGCCCAGGCTTTCCGCCCGGATCGGGTTGTCGCGCAGAGCGGTGAAGGCTTTGCCCCAAGGGGAGCGCAACAAAGCCGCAAGCAGCCAGGCCAGCAGCACCGTACACAGCAGCACAAAGTAGTAGTAAGGCAGATTGCCTTCTAGCGAATAACCAAACAGGCTGGGCCGCGCAATATTGTTGATGCCAAAGGTGCCGCCGGTGAGCCATTCTTCGTTGCGCATCACCAGCCAGACGGCGGTGTTGAAGCCCAGCGTGGCGAACGCCAGGTAAATGGTCTGCACGCGCAGCGCCGGGAAGCCCAGGATCAGCCCGAGCACAAAACAGATCAGCGCCGCGGCCGGCAAACCGACCCAGAAGCTGATGCCGGCCTTCATCAGAATCGCCACCGTGTAGGCGCCGATGCCAAAAAACGCCGCCTGACCCAGCGACTTCTGCCCGGCATAACCCACCGTGAGATTCAGTCCCATGGTGGCTATGATGAACACCAGCCAGGTGGTGAGCAGGTAGACGCCGTAATTCTTCAGGAAGTTGGGCGCGATCAGCAGCAAGGCGGCGCTGACCAGGGTAACGATAAGCGTAGATTTTTTCATGATGTGTTCTCTGTGCAGGCAGGCCCGCTCAGACCTTTCGCTCAACTTTTTTGCCCAGCAGCCCCTGCGGCTTGAACAAAATCACCACCATGAAGATCACCAGCGCCACGGCATCCTTGTAGGCTGGCGAGATATAGGCGGCAGCCAGGTTCTCGCACACTCCCACGATCAGCCCGCCCAGCAAGGCGCCGCGTGAGTTGTTGAAGCCGCCTATGATGGCCGCGAAGAAGGCCTTGGTGCCCAGCGACTCACCCATGTCGAACTTGGCCAGGTAGGTCGGCGTGACCAACATCGCCGCCGCCACCGCCAGCACGGCATTGATGGCAAAGGTGTAGAAGATCATGCGCGGCACATTGATGCCGAGCACCGAAGCGCTTTCGGTGTTCTGCGCCACGGCTTGCATGGCGCGGCCGGTCACGGTCTTGGCAATGAAGGCCTGGGTCACCAGCACCAGCACCAGCGCAAAGGCAAAGGTGCCAACGTCGGACATGCTGATGGTCACGCCCGCGATGTTGAAAATCTTGTCCGGAAACAGACTGGGAAACGGATGCGCCTCGGCGCTGAAGCCGGCGCGCACGCCGTTGCGCATGGCGATAGACAAGCCTATGGTGGCCACCACGATGGGCATCATGCCGTACTTGAACAGCGGGTCGACCACGCCACGCTTGAACAGCCAGCCCAACACAACCACGGCCAACACCACACTCAGCGCAAAGCTCAGCAAAATCGGCGCGCCAAACGACATGAAGCCCAGCATCATGAACGCCGGCAGCATGACAAACTCACCCTGCGCGAAATTGATGGTGCCACTGGCCTGCCACAGCAGGGTAAAGCCCAACGCCGCCAGCGCATAGATGGCGCCAGTAGAGAGGCCACTGAAGAAAAGTTGAAGAAAGTCGGTCATGGTGTGCGGAGCTCGCGACGTTGACTGGGTGTGTCGTACCGGTTCGGTGCGCCCAAAGTCTGGAAAACAAAGAGTTCTATGCCAACTCAACCCGGCCTGGCAGCACCACGCATCGACGCCAACAACACCGCAGAACTGGCTTTGCCAGACCGCAGGTGTTGCCCCCAGCAAAGGGGGCTGACGAAAGCGACACGCCGTGCGCGCGGCCTGGGGTGAGCCAGTTACTTGCCCAAAGGTGGCACGACGGCGATCACCTCCTGCTTGCCGTTCTTCACTTCCACGATGAAGCTTTCGCGGTCCAGGTCGCCCTTTTCGTTGAAGCTCACGTCCATCAGCACACCGGCTTCTTGCGCGGTGGTGACCTTCAGGCTGTGCATCACCTTGGCCACGGCCTTGCGGTCGAGCTTGCCGGCCTTCTCAATCGCGGCCTTGAGCACGTACATGCCCGAGTAGCCCTTCATGCCGTTGTGGTCAGAGATCGACTTGTATTCCTTCTCGTACTTGGCACGGAAGGCGCGCACCGCGGGCAGCGGCGCGTCCACCGTCAGGCCAACGTGGGCGATGGCGCCGTTGGCCGCTTCACCGGCGAGTTCAATCACCTTCTGGCCGGTCAGCGTGGTCTCGCCGACCACCGGTTTGGTCCAGCCTTGTTTGCGCAGTTCGCGCAGCAGGCGGGCCGACTCTTCTTCATTGGTATAGGCAAAGATGCCGTCGGCATTGAGCTGCTTGGCTTTCAGCACGGCAGCCGAGAAATCGATCTGGCCCGAGTCGGTCGACACTTCGCCAATCACCTTGGTGCTCGATGGGGCCAGCGCCTTCTTGATGGAATCCAGACCACCCTTGCCGAAGTCGTTGTTCACGTAGATCACGGCCACGGTCTTGAGCTTCATGGTGTCGCTGATGTAGCGCGCCACCTTGGGCATGGCGGTGTCCTGCGTGAAGCTGGTGCGGAACACATAGGGGTTGCCCTGCTGTGTGATGGCGGCGGCTTCACCACCGGTGAAGTTGGGAATCTCGGCGCGGCGGCTTTCCGCCATGCTGACCATGATGGAGCCGGAAAACACCGGGCCGAAGATGGCAAACACATCCTGGTCCACGGCCTTTTGTGTCAAGCCCTTGGCCACGCCCGGATTGCTCTGGGTGTCGTTTGCGCTGTATTCGATCTTTTTGCCGAGAATGCCGCCGGCGGCATTGATTTCCTTCACGGCCAGCAAGGCACCGTTATTAAAAAACGTGCCCGACGTGGTGCCGGGGCCCGACAACTCAACGATGCCGGCAATCTTCACGGTTTGCTGCGCAAAACCAGTGATTGCGCTCACGGATAAAGCGCAAGCAGCTACTAATTTAAGAGCGAATCTTTTTTGCATTGAAGTCTCCTCAGGTGGTAAGAAAGTGTGACGAATGGAGTGGAACGTGTGCCTGGCGGTTTGGCTAGCGCGCAATCCCTGCCGTGGGCAGGTCGGGCGCCAGATCGCGGTAGATCTCGCCTGCCATCTCGACCGGGTAAATCGCTTCACGGATAAAGGTGGCGTCGCGCCGCACCAGCGTGGCGGCTTCGGTCAAACCAAAGAAATCAAGGTATAGATGGGCCTGCTGTATCAGCATTTCGAAGCCGGGCTGGGCATTCAGCCCGCGCGCCCGGCCAGCGCGCACCCAGGGCGTGGGCTGGTTCTTCATCAAGATGTCCATCAGCGCGGCCGTGGGTTTGACACGTGCAACATCACACGGCATGGGGTCGCCGCTTTGCAGGCCCAGTGGCGTGGCATTGACCACCAGGTCAAAACCCGCCGGGTCGTTGCTGGCGGCGGCAGACACCTGGGTCTGGCCCTGGCTGTATCTGGCCAGCCGCTGCGCGAGTTCTTGCGCCTTGCCCGGCATGGGGTCATAAAAAGCCAGTTCGGCCGCCGCCCCCAGCGCCACGGCCGAGCCCGCGCCTATCAGCGAGGCACCAATGGCCGCCGCGCCGCCGCCTGCGCCCAATACCAACACACGTTGGCCGGCGTAGGCCATGCCAAAGTAGTTCAGCGATGCCACCAGGCCTTCGCCGTCGAACAGGTCGCCCTCTAGCCCGCCGGCCGCGTCGCGGCGGACCGCGTTCACCGCACCCGCGACCTCGGCCAGCGCACCGCAACGCTGCAGCAGAGGCATCACCAGTGACTTGTGGGGAATCGTCAGCAACATGCTTTTGATGTTCTGACCGGTGAACGCCACCGGCACAAACCGGGTGACGTCGGCCGCCGCCACATGCACCGGCACCACCACGGCATTCATGCCCAGGGCAGCAAAAATCAGGTTGAAGGACTCCGGCGCCCGCACCTGCTCCACCGGATCGCCGAGGATCAGGTAGACCTGGGTTTTGCCGTCTACCAAAGGCATAGAAGCAGGCGCTGGGTGCATAAAATGATCGCTGATCGTTCGATAAAGGTGTATGCGGCTGGACTTTAGTCATGCAAAGCAGATATCAAAAGATTTTTCTGCGCACTATGATCAACAATCGCACAAATACGATCGATAAACGAACGCATCCAGGGTTAGCACCAAGTTCCCCCACCCGGCCCGCGTCGCAAGAATCACCCATGCCTGCCACCTCCCCCCCCGAAGGACTTGATAAACGCGACTGGATCGCCGGCCTGGAAAAAGGCCTGTCCATCATCGAAGCCTTCGACGAAGCCAACCCACGCCTCACCGCCAGCCAGACCGGCGTGCGCTGCGGGCTGACGCGCACGGCCGCCAGGCGTTATCTGTTGACGCTGGCGCATCTGGGTTATGTGCAGAGCGACGGCAAGCTGTTCTGGCTGACACCGCGCATCTTGCGGCTAGGCCAGTCGTATATGGAGTCGGCGCGGCTGCCACGCATCGTGCAGCCGTTTCTGCAACGCGTCACGGCCGGCACACAGGAGAACGCCTACCTGTCGGTGCTCGACGGCGACGAGATCGTCTACATCGCGCGCAACGGCACCAACCGCGCCATGAGCACCGGCTATGTGCTCGGTGCACGTGTGCAGGCCGAGGTGACCGCCGCCGGCCTGCTGCTGCTGGCCATGCGCGAACCCGCACAACTGGAAGCCTGGCTGGCCCAGCACACGCTGCGTTCGTTCACCTCCCACACCATCAATAGCAAGGAACGGCTGGCACTGGAGATGGCGCGCATCCGCGCCCAGGGCTGGGCCATCTCCGAGCAGCAACTGGAGCTGGGCACACGTGGCATCGCCGTACCGCTGCGCGACCGCCATGGCGTATTGGCCGGGGCCTTGAACGTCACCATGCCCATGGGCCATGAACCCACCGATGACGCGGTGAACCGCGTGCTGCCGGTGCTGCGCGAAACCGCACACGCCATGCGGCAACTGATTTGAGCCGTTACGATCTGGGCCCCAACATCCTCCGGGCATTATTTTGATTTCAGCCATCATTTTTGACTGCGACGGCACCCTCGTCGACAGCGAAACCATAGGCATCACCGCCGTCCACGCGCATGCGCAACCCTATGGCCTGTCTCTCGCCCTGGAAGAGATACTGGAAAAGTTTCGCGGCCGCAGCATGGCCGAAAACGTGGCCGAGTTGGGCCGCAACACCACACAGCCGCTGCCCGACACCTTCACCGCCAGCGCACGCGAAGCCATGGCGGTCGAGTTCAGCAAAGCTTTGCAACCCCTGCCCGGCGCGCTGGACCTAGTGCGCCAACTCAGCCTGCCCTGCTGCGTGGCCACCAACGGCCCGTTCGACAAAACCGAGTTCACGCTGGGCCTGACCGGCCTGCTGCCCTACTTCAAGGGCCGCATCTTCAGCGCCTATGACGTGGGCCACTGGAAGCCCGACCCGCAGCTGTTTTTGCATGCCGCCAAAACCCTGGGCGTGGCGCCAGCTGCATGTGCGGTGGTGGAAGACAGCCTGCCCGGCATCCGCGCCGGTTTGGCAGCGGGCATGCAGGTCTTCTCGCTGCACCCGGTCGAGCACACGCCGGAAGAACTGCTGCAGCAGATCCGCCCCATTCAACGCCTGGCCGACTTGGCGCCGGTATTGGGGCTGACGCTCTAATCCTCGTCATCCCCGTGGGCGCGCCAGACCGGCAGGCGTAAGTCGAAAGCCAACGCCACCAGCCGCAGCGCGGTGGCGATGATGGTGCCGGCGGCCAGCGCCAAACCCCCATAACCCGGCTGCGCCTCGACCAGCACCACCACCCAGCAACCGGCAAATGCGCAGGACGCGTAAGGCACGTGGTCATGGAAGGCGTGCGGAATCTGGTTGCACAACACGTCGCGCAACACACCGCCAAACACCGCACTGATCACCCCCATGATCACCGCCACCAGGCCAGGCATGCCGTTGGCCAGCGCAATCTGGGTGCCACTGGCCGCAAACAGGCCCAGGCCGATGGCATCCGGCACCTGCATGGCGCGCACCGTCAAGCGCAGCACGCGCTTGCGTAAAAACAGCATCGCCACGGCGCACAGGCCCAACAACAGCCACAGCCAATTGGCGTGGTCCACCCAGAAGAACGGGCGCCGGTCGAGCAGCACATCGCGCAGCGTGCCGCCACCAAAAGCGGTGACGCCGGCGACCACACAGACACCCACCACGTCGAGTTTTTTGCGCGCCGCTTCCATCATGCCGGACAGCGCAAACGCCAGCGTCGCCACGCCTTCGATGAGGGTGTGCGCCGTGGCCAAAGACGATTGTTCGAGCGGAATTTGCAACATGGGTGGCGGCGATTTAGCAAGGTTCGTGGCAAGGATACATGGGCTCACACACTCGCCCCCCATTCGTGTGCGCTGAACGCTCCACACGGCGGTGGTCTTACTACCATAGCGCTCTCAACTTGGAGGATTCATGAAACTTGCATTCACCACATTGGCGGCCACGGCAGCCGCCGTTCTGGCGGGTTGCGCCAGCAGCCCGGCCTCTTTCAACTACACGGTGCCCATCACACCCGAAGCCGCCTCGGGCTATACCGAAAAACCAGGTTGGGCCACCAAGACCTATGCCGTGGCCGCCGCCAACCCTTTGGCCACCGACGCGGGCCGGCAAATTCTGGCCGCCGGTGGCAGCGCGGTAGACGCCGCCATCGCCGTGCAAATGGTGTTGTCGCTGGTGGAGCCGCAGTCCAGCGGCGTGGCCGGCGGGGCTTTCCTGCTGCACTACAACGGAAAAACCGTGGAAGCCTTTGACGGCCGCGAAACCGCGCCCGCCGCAGCCGATGAAAAACTGTTTCTCGGCACCGATGGCAAACCCCTGCCCTTCATCGACGCCGTGGTCGGTGGCCGCTCGGTAGGCGTGCCCGGCGCCGTGCGTATGCTGGAGATGGCGCACAAGCAATATGGCAAGCTGCCCTGGGCGAGCCTGTTCCAGCCCGCCATCACGCTGGCCGAGCAAGGCTTCAAGGTCAGCCCGCGGCTGAACACCTTGCTCAATGGCGAGAAAAACCTCATCAAAGACCCGGTGGCCGCCGCCTATTTCTACAAACCCGATGGTTCGGCGGTAGACGTGGGCAGTGTGCTGCGCAACCCCGCCTTGGCCGATGTGCTCAAGCTCATCGCCAGCCAGGGCTCCAAAGGTTTGCTGGAGGGCGAAGTGGCCCAAGCCATTGTGCAAAAGGTGCAAAACCACCCCACCAACCCCGGCCGCCTGAGCCTGGCCGACCTGGCGGGCTACCAAGCCAAACAGCGCGGCGCCTTGTGCAGCGACTACAAGGTCGCGGCCAAGGAGTACCGCGTCTGCGGCTTTCCACCGCCGAGTTCGGGGGCCATCGCCGTGGGGCAGATTCTGGGCATGATGACCGTGGTCAACGCCGATAGATATCCACTGCAGAACGGCCTGCCATCAGCCGAGTGGCTGCACCTCTATACCGAAGCCTCGCGCCTGGCCTTTGCCGACCGTGCGCAGTACCTGGCCGACCCGGATTTCGTGCAGCCACCGGCCGGCAACTGGACCAGCCTGCTGGATCCGGCTTATCTGGCCGAACGTGCCGCCCTGATTCCGCAGGGCCCGGGCAGCATGTCGATGAAAACCGGCAAGCCCGGCACACCTGGCGGCGTGAAGATGGCCTACGCGCCCATGCCCGACCAAATCGAATATGGCACCAGCCACATCTCCATCGTCGACAAATATGGCAACGCGCTGGCCATGACCACCACCATTGAAGACGCGTTTGGTTCGCGCCAAATGGTCAAGGGTTTCCTGCTGAACAATGAACTCACCGACTTCAGCTTCGTGCCTGCCGACGCCAACGGGGTGCCCATTGCCAACCGCGTGCAACCCGGCAAACGGCCACGCTCTTCGATGGCCCCCACCCTGGTGTTCGACAAGGCCAGCGGCGAACTGGTCGCCAGCGGCGGCAGCCCGGGTGGCGCACTGATCATCCACTACACCGCCAAAACACTTTACGGCATGTTCAATTGGGGGCTGAACGCCCAGCAAGCCATCAACCTGCCGAACTTTGGTTCGCTCAATGGTCCCACGCTGCTGGAGCAGCAGCGCTTTCCGGCGGCCACGCTGGACGCACTCAAAGCGCGCGGCCACGAGGTGCGCGAGATGGACATGACCAGCGGGCTGCAGGCCATTCAAAAGACGCTAGGCGGCTTCTTTGGCGGCGCAGACCCGCGCCGCGAGGGTGTTGTGCTGGGCGATTAAATCTTACAAAAAAGAGAGCACCTTAGGCATTACTCATACGCTTGCAGTGCTCTTTTTTTGATCTTTATTAGTTCAAGGCCAAATGCAAGTAGTAACTATCGTTACTCGGAAACGAAGCACCTTTGGCAACAATTGAAACAAAAATAACTTGCCCGAAATGTGCCCGTAACAATGCGGCGGCATAGTCTGACGCGTCTCAACGTCAGCCCATCAGGAGAGTGTTGTGTCCAATTCGATCCCTAGCATGGAGCCGCGCGGGCCGGCCAGCGCAAACCATCTCCCCTTCTCCGATGCGGCCGAACAGCAACGCGAAGCACTTCACCACGGCGACCGACTGGCGCGCCGGCGCGGTCTGCGCGACTGGCTGCGTCAGCTTTGGCCCGGTGCTGGCCGAAGCCCTTCGACCCAAATGGCACGCATCCGCAACGCCATGCTGCAGGAGTTGGCGCAATTGCCTGTGGCCGAGACAGCAAGCGAAGCCGATGCGATCAAGGCAGCCCAGACCGCCAAATGGCGCTTCCTGGTGGCCCGACAGATTGCCGAAGCCAACGACGCCGAAATTCTCTGGCGCCTGCGTGGCAACCTCACACAGGCCATGGGCGCCTGCTACAGCCCAGTGGTTGTGCACCAGCGCATGGCCGAAATCAGCTTTATGTTCGCCGGCCTGCTGCACCGCCGTGCGCCTTGTGCCGGCGACAACGTGGTGCAGTTGCCCACCCGACCCAGCACCTACCACCTGCCGCCCGACAGGCCAACCTCGCCTTCCACGCGCCACCAGATCTAAACGCCTGACGATCCACCCTGTGCAGGGTTTTGTGCCAGGCACGGCCGGCCGTGGCGCAACTGCTACGACAATGGCCGGGTGAGCATCCCCAAAACATTCATCGACGAACTGATCGCCCGCGCCGACGTGGTGGAGATCGTGGGCCGCCATGTGCAACTGAAAAAAGGCGGCGCCAATTTCATGGGCCTGTGCCCATTCCATGGCGAAAAGTCGCCGTCGTTTTCGGTCAGCCCGACGAAACAGTTCTACCACTGCTTTGGCTGCGGCAAAAACGGCGATGCCATCCGTTTCTTGATGGAACACACAGGCGCCACCTTCGTCGAAGCGGTGACCGACCTGGCCCAGCAATACGGCATGCAGGTGCCTGAAGACGACACCTCGCCACAAGAGCGCGCACGCGCCGCCGAACAGCGCGAAAAACAGGCCACGCTCAACGATGTGCTGGAAAAAGCCAACCAGGCCTACCAAAAACAACTGCGGCAAAACACACGCCCGATCGACTATCTGAAGAACCGCGGGCTCTCCGGCCAGGTGGCCAAACAATACGGCCTGGGTTATGCGCCTGCGGGCTGGCGCGCGCTGGCAAGCGTGTTTCCCGAATACGACGACCCGCTGCTGGTCGAAAGCGGCCTGGTACTGCTGAACGCTGACGAAGACAGCGGCGAAGAAAAGCGCTACGACCGATTCCGCGACCGCGTGATGTTCCCCATACGCAATGTCAAAGGCGAATGTATTGGTTTTGGCGGGCGTGTGCTGGGGGACGAAAAGCCCAAATACCTCAACTCGCCCGAGACCCCGGTGTTCAGCAAGGGGCGCGAGCTGTATGGCTTGTTCGAGGCGCGCAACGCCGTGCACAACGCCGGTTTTGTGCTGGTCACCGAAGGTTATATGGACGTGGTGGCGCTGGCCCAACTGGGTTTCCCGAATGCGGTGGCGACCCTTGGCACGGCCTGCACCCCCGACCACGTGCAAAAGCTGTTTCGCTTCACCGATGCGGTGGTTTTCAGCTTTGACGGCGACAGCGCCGGCCGCCGCGCCGCGCGCAAGGCGCTCGACGGCGCCCTGCCCTATGCCACCGATGTGCGCAGCGTCAAATTCCTGTTCCTGCCCGCCGAACACGACCCCGACAGCTTCATACGCGCCCATGGCCGTGACGCCTTTGCCCAATACGTGGCCGAGGCCACACCTTTGAGCAAGTTTCTGATCGAGGCTGCGCGTGAAGGCTGCGACCTGTACACCGCCGAGGGCCGTGCCCACATGGCCAGCAACGCCAAGCCCTTGTGGAGCCTGCTGCCCGACGGCGCCCTGAAGCGCCAGATGTTGAGCGAGATTGCAGGCTTGGTGCAGTTGAGTTCTGCCGAACTCAACGACGTGTGGTTTGGCCGCGGCGCCACCGCGCCACGCTCTGCGTCTTCAGCAGAAGAAGCCCCCTCGGGCCAGCACCCGCCACAGTCGGGCTGGAAGAAGAACGACGACTGGAAGAAAAAGAAGGACACCTGGAAACCCAAGAAGGAATGGAGCAAGAAGTTCAGAAAGGATGAAGACGACGGCCCGCGCCAGACCGATCGCATCCAACCCGCCAGCCGTGCCGACCATGCCGTGCGCCTGCTGCTGGGCCACCCCGGCGTGTGGGACAAACTCACCGGCGAAGACCACACCATGCTGGCCGCTCTACCGGGCCAGTACGGTCCGCTGTTCAGTTGGCTCGAAGGCCAGTACCACGAGCACGGCCCGCAGCCTTGGGGTGTACTCAGCGAGCAACTTCAGGCACACAATCATTTTTTTGACGACCTGGCGATCCAGATCATGGCGCGCCCGGACGCAGCACCCGCGCCACCGCCCCAGCCAGATGCCGCAGGCATCACCCCCGACCCGGCCCACGAACTCGCCCTTGAGCTGCGCAATCTGCTCGACCTGATGCACATTGACTACTTGAACGAAGAGATGAATGCCCTGGTGCTGCTGATCCCCACGGACGCCGAAGCCCGTGCGCGCTACCACGCGTTGTCCGAGCGCCGCAACACGCTGCGCAGCAAAGGCAAAACCCTGCTTGAGTCGTAGTTTCTTGACAACCAAGGCCTGATCAGGCTTTTTCTACTTGAAATTTGAGCAAAAGGTTATAATCTGCGGTTAGCTTGCTCGGCAAGAGCGACAGCAACACCTCCGGACCCGGCCACACGGCGCCACCGCGCGCACAGCCACACCACCGCAAGGGTTGCATGCCAAATGTTCGCCCACACATCTTGCCAATGAGATTCATCTCCTAGAGATTCGTCTTGCCTAGCACCCGCGCCGGGAGTTGATGGCGCTTGGTTGCTGTTTCATCTGTCTTTGTCGTTCAAGGTTGATCCATGCCAGCACAAAAGTCCGAGAAGCTCGTCAAACCAGTTGCGGCCAAAACGTCCGCAGCCAAAGTTGCTCCCAAGTCTGCTCCCGCGCCTGTCGCCAAGTCCGCTTTGAAAGTCAAATCAGTGCCCGCATCGAAAAAAGAATCCGTTGAAGTTGTCGAGACTCCGGCCAAGAAAAAACCTGGTCGTCCGCCCAAGAGCGCAGCCGCCGACACCAAGGCCGTGGCCGTGAAGGTCAAGCCCCCGGGCGCCAAGCGCGGCCCCAAGCCCAAGGGTTCGATTTCGACCGAAGTCAACGAAGACGACCTGATTGACGTCGAAGAAGACGTGGCCGAAGAACCGGCCGTCACCCTCTCGCCCACGGGCGAGAAGGTCAAGCCGCTGCGCATGAAGATCAGCAAGGCCAAAGAACGCGCCTTGATGAAGGAATTCGGCCTCGACGAGACCGTGCTGTCCGAAGAAGACATGGCCAAGCGCCGCCTGCGCCTGAAGGCCCTGATCAAGCTGGGCAAGACGCGCGGCTACCTGACACACGGCGAAATCTCCGATCACTTGCCCGACAAGCTGATCGACGCTGAAACGCTAGAAGCCGTGATCAACACCCTGAACGACCTGGGTGTGGCGGTGTACGAGCAAACGCCCGATGCCGAATCGCTGATCCTGACCAACAACGCGCCCGCGGGCTCGACCGAAGAGGAAGCCGAAGAAGCCGCCGAAGCCGCCCTGTCCACCGTGGACAGCGAATTCGGCCGCACCACCGACCCGGTGCGCATGTACATGCGCGAAATGGGCACGGTGGAGCTGCTTACGCGTGAAGGCGAAATTGAAATCGCCAAGCGTATCGAAGGCGGCCTGATGCGCATGATGGAAGCCATCAGCGCCAGCCCCGCCACCTTGGCCGAGCTGTTCCGCCTGGGCGAAGACATCCGTGAAGGCAAGGTCGTCATCTCGACCATCGTCGACGGTTTCTCCAACCCCAACGAAGCCGACGATTACGTGGCCGAAGAAGACTTCGATGAATTCGACGAAGCCGATGACGACGACGGCAAGGGCGGCTCCAAAGCGCTGACCAAGAAGCTCGAAGAATTGAAGAACGAAGCGCTGACGCGTTTCGACAGCCTGCGCGACCTGTTCGAAAAGGTCCACAAGATCTACGACAAGGAAGGCTACGGCACGCCGCATTACGCCAAGGCGCAGGAAGCCCTCAGCACCGAGCTGATGACCATACGCTTCACGGCGAAGACGATTGAAAAGCTGTGCGATCTGCTGCGTGGCCAGGTCGACGACGTGCGCAAGAAAGAGCGTGAGCTGCGCCGCATCATCGTGGACAAGTGTGGCTACCCACAGGAAAGCTTCATCGCCGAGTTCAGCGGCCGCGACAAGATGGGCAACAAGATTGCATCGCAGTTGCTCAACCTGAGCTGGATCGAAAAACAATCCAACGCTGGCAAGCCTTGGAGCGCGATCATGGCGCGCAACATTCCGCCGGTGCAAGACCTGCAGCAAAAGCTGACCGACCTGCAAGCCCGCGTGGTGGTGCCACTCGACGAGCTGAAGGCCATCAACAAGCGCATGAACGAAGGCGAAGCCGCCTCGCGCGATGCCAAGAAGGAAATGATCGAGGCCAACTTGCGCCTGGTGATTTCCATCGCCAAGAAGTACACCAACCGTGGCCTGCAGTTCCTCGACCTGATCCAGGAAGGCAACATCGGTTTGATGAAGGCGGTCGATAAGTTCGAATACCGTCGCGGCTACAAGTTCTCGACCTACGCCACGTGGTGGATACGCCAGGCCATCACCCGCTCTATCGCCGACCAGGCGCGCACCATCCGTATTCCGGTGCACATGATAGAAACCATCAACAAGATGAACCGCATCAGCCGCCAGCACTTGCAAGAGTTTGGTTTCGAGCCCGATGCGTCCATCCTGGCCGAAAAGATGGAGATCCCGGAAGACAAGATCCGCAAGATCATGAAGATCGCCAAAGAGCCGATCTCCATGGAAACGCCTATCGGCGACGACGACGACAGCCACTTGGGCGACTTCATCGAAGACGGTGCCAACACCGCCCCGGTGGAAGCGGCCATGCAGGCCGGCCTGCGCGACGTGGTGAAAGACATTCTCGACAGCCTGACGCCACGCGAAGCCAAGGTGCTGCGTATGCGTTTTGGTATCGAAATGAGCACCGACCACACGCTGGAAGAAGTCGGCAAGCAGTTCGACGTGACCCGCGAGCGCATTCGCCAAATAGAAGCCAAGGCGCTGCGCAAGCTCAAGCACCCAAGCCGCTCGGACAAGCTGCGCAGCTTCATCGACACGCTGTAAGCGACTGCTTCTGGCTTAGCCACAATGCAAAAACGCCCCGGACGGGTTAACTGTCCGGGGCGTTTTTACTTCAAGAAAAATCAGGCTTCTGCGCTGGATGGCCATGCGCAGGCCGCTACGAAATCAGTAGTTCTTCACAGTAGTAGTTCAGCCTGCCGCAGACGCTGCCGTTTCACCCAGGTAAATACGTGCCAGCCCCTGGGTGATGGCCTGCACGATCTGCTCGCGGCGCAGGCTGATGTGTTCGGTCAAATGTTGATCAGCCGCCGCCGCATCGCGTGACTTCAGCGCATCCAGAATCATCTGGTGCTCGTGCTGCGTCGAGTCGCGGCCCACGTTTTCCATGTCGATCCAGCGGATGAAACGGATGCGCTCGTTCAAGCTGCCGAGCATGCGGCGTAGCTCACCATTACGCGCCATCGCGGCCAGTCGCATGTGGAATGCTTCGTCGAGTTCCACCAGCGAGCGCACCGGCGTGTCGGGCGGCACACTGCGGCTCTCTTCCAAAAACGCCAGCGCCTCGGCAATCTCTTCGTCGCTGCCGCGCTGCAGCGCCAGGCGCAGGCATTCGCGTTCCACGGCCACGCGGGCTTCGTATTGGTCCAGCGTTTCCTGTATGTCTAGCGGGCGGCGCACATAACCGCGCGTGGCGGGCAGCAAAAAGCCATCGGTCACCAGGCGGGTCAAGGCTTCGCGCACGGGGGTGCGGCTCACGCCAAGCTTCTCTGCCAATTCAATTTCACTCACACGTTCGCCGGGGCGCAACTCATAGGAGATCGCCATCTCGCGCAGCGTGTCGAACACACCCGAGCCACGCTCGCGCCGCACGGCAGAAATGGCCGGGGCATCAGCGGCAGCCTCGCTGTTTGCCGCGAGCAACGGCTTTAACGGTTTCAGCGCTTTCAATGGTTTAGAAATCACTTCTTGTCGCGGCATGATTTAAGTATACTTAATTGAATTCTTATTTTCCAGAGCCGATTTTCCAGCAGGAGCACTCGCACATGTCGAATCCAACACCCGCCCAACCCGCCACCACAACCGATACCTTCAACGGCGCCGACGCCATGGTGCGCATGCTGCAGCTCAACGGCGTGAAGCACATCTTCGGCCTGTGCGGCGATACCAGCCTGCCCTTCTACGACGCCATGGCCCGGCTCGACCACGGCATGGACCACATTCTCACCCGCGACGAACGCAGCGCTGCCTACATGGCCGACGGCTACGCGCGCGTCACCGGTCGCGTGGGGGTTTGCGAGGGCCCGAGCGGCGGCGGCGCCACGTATCTGTTGCCCGGCCTGGTCGAAGCCAACGAGTCGTCGATTCCGGTGCTGGGCATCACCTCGGACGTGTCGGTCGGCTCACGCGGAAAGTTCCCGCTGACCGAGCTGGACCAGCAAGCGCTCTACAAACCGCTGACCAAGTGGAACACCACCATTGACCGCGTCGACCAGATCCCCGGCGCCGTGCGCAGCGCTTTCCGCGCCATGACCACCGGCCGGCCCGGTGCCGCACATATCTGCCTGCCCTACGACGTGCAAAAACATAGCCTGGACCCGGCTGACGTCTGGGCCCAGCCCGGCCACGGCCACTTCCCGGCCTACCGCAGCGCACCCGATCCAGTCGAAGTGGAAAAGGCTGCCGAGCGCCTGGCCGCAGCCCGTGCGCCGGTCATCATCTGCGGCGGTGGTGTGGTGATTGCCGGCGCCTGTGAAGCCCTGGATGCACTCGCCACCCAGCTCAACGCGCCGGTGTGCACCACCGTCAGCGGCCAAGGCAGCCTGGCGGACAACCATCCATTAAACGCTGGCGTGGTCGGCACCAACGGCGGTGTGCCTTCCACCCGTGCCGTGGTGGCACAGGCCGACCTAGTGTTGTTCATAGGCTGCCGCGCCGGATCAACTACCACCGAACACTGGCACATGCCGGCGCGCAACGTGCAGATCCTGCACATCGATGTAGACGCCATGACCATAGGCACCAACTACCGCACCGATGTCGCCCTGGTCGGCGATGCACGTTTGGCCATAGAAGCGCTGAACACGGCCCTGCACGGCATGCTCAACCAGCCTGGCCACAAGCGCCCGGCCGAGCTCGCCGATGGCCGTGCCCTGGCGGCCCGCGCCCGCAGTGAAAAACAAGCCTTCTTCGCCCCGCTGGCCGCCTCGCTAGCCACGCCCATCAAGCCCGAACGTGTGGTCGATGCGCTGAACCGCCTGCTGCCCGCACGCGCCATCGTGGTGGCCGACCCCGGCACACCCTGCCCCTACTTCTCGGCCTACTTCAACGCGCCGCAATCGGGCCGCCACTTCATCACCAACCGTGCACATGGTGCACTGGGCTATTCGATGTCGGCCGCATTTGGCGCGGCCATAGGCCAGCCCGATTCGGTGGTGGTCTCGGTGATGGGCGACGGCAGCTTTGGCTTCACCTGTGGTGAGCTGGAAACCATTGTGCGCCGCAACGTGCCGCTGAAGATGATTGTGTTCTCCAACGCGGTCTACGGCTGGATCAAAGCCAGCCAAAAAACCGGCTACGACCAGCGCTACTTCTCGGTGGATTTCAACCGCACGCAGCACGCGCGTGTGGCCGAAGCCTTTGGCGTGAAGGCCTGGCGCGTAGAGAACCCCGCTGACCTGGACGCCGCACTCAAGGCCGCCCTGATGCACGACGGCCCGGCGCTGGTGGACGTGATCTCGCAAGAGCTGCAAGACACAGCCGTACCCGTGAGCCAGTGGATGGGTTAAATCCCTGCCATCGCTCCGATAAATCCATAAGCGCCCAAACAAGTTTCTCGCTTCGCGTTACCCTCCCCGTCGTCTCGTTCAGGAGTTGTTCATGCTGCATTCGCCCCGTCGCCGGCACGCCTTGTCTATGGCTGCTGCTACTGCCCTTGGTTTGGCTGCGCCCGCTTGGGCCGCCGACAACGATGCGCCCTTGCGCCTGGTCATCACCTTTCCGCCGGGGGGCAGCACCGACATCGCCGCGCGCATACTGCAAGATGAGCTTTCCAGGAAGGCCGGCCGCCCTGTCATCGTCGACAACCGGCCCGGTGCGGCCAGCCAGATCGCTACGCAATACGTGGCCAAATCAGCGCCCGATGGCAACACCGTGCTGGTGAGTTTTGACACCCACGCCATCAACCCCATCGCCAAAGCCAAGCTGCCGTATGACACGTTCAAGGACTTCGCCGGTGTCACCCTGGCACTGCGTTTCCCGCTGATCATTGCGGCATCGCCCAGCGTGCCCGGCAAAGACCTGCGCGGCTTCATTGACGCCGCCAAGGCCAACCCGGCCAAATACAGCTACGCCTCTACCGGCCTGGGTTCGATGAACCACCTGGTGATGGAAGACCTGAAGCGCCGCGCCAACATCGATGTCTTGCACGTGCCGTTCGGCGGCGGCGGCCCGGCCATACAGGCGGTGCTGGGCGACGTGGCCAGCCTCACACTGCTGAGCTACGCCGCCTTGCGCGGACAGATTGCGGCCGGCAAGCTCAAACCGATAGCCGTCACGGGCGCCAAGCGCCTGCCCGAGTTGCCAGATGTGCCCACCGTCATGGAGTCGGGCTTTCCTGGTTTTGAAGCCTATTCGTGGATTGGCATCTTTGCGCCGGCGGCCACACCGGCGGCCACGCTGCGCAAACTCACGGCCGATTTTCAGGCGACCTTGCAATCGCCCGACGTGCATAGCAAACTCACACAGGCTGGCTTTGAAGTCATGGCCACCGACGGTGCCGGCGTGGATCGCCACCTGCGCGAGGAATACGAGCGCTGGGGCAAGTTTGTGCGTAGCACCAACCTCAAGCTAGAAGAATAAAGGCTCGCCCAGCATGTCATTGCCGCTCGACCACATCGTCATCGCCGTGCACGACCTGGCGCAAGCCATGGCCGACTACCAAAAGCTCGGCTTCAACGTGTTGCCGGGTGGCCAGCATCCCGGGCGCACCTCGCACAATGCCCTGGTGGTGTTTGCCGATGGTGCCTACCTGGAACTCATCGCCTGGCAAGGCCCGGCCCCGCAGGAGCGCTGGTACAACACCTTGCAGGCACACGGCGAGGGCCTGGTGGACTTTGCGCTGCTGCCGCAGGACACGGCCATAGCGCTTGCCGAGGCCCAGGCACGTGGCCTGGACACGCTGCGCGGCCCAGTCGATGGCGGCCGTGTGCGCCCCGATGGTGAACGCCTGGCCTGGCAAAGCGCGCGCCATGACACACCGGACGTGCCGTTTCTCTGCGGCGACGTCACCCCACGCAAGCTGCGTGTGCCGGATGACGAGGCTGCGCACACCCATCCCAACGGTGCGACCGCTGTCACCAACCTGTGTGTGGCAGTGCACGACCTGGATGTCAGCCTCAGGCGTTACCAGGCCCTGCTGGGGCCCGATGCCAGCACCACCGCCCCCACCCTGCTCTCCGGCCTGGGCCTGCGCGTGGCCATCATCACACTGCAGGGTTTGCAGGTCGTGTTGATGTCTCCGGCCGAGCGCAAAGCCAGCCCGGCAAGTACCGACAGCCATTCCGCCCAGGCCTTGCGCCAACGGCTGTCCACCCGCGGCGAAGGCCCCTGCGCCTTCACGCTCGCAGGCCATGGCGGCACGGTATTGCGTGGCCTTGACGAAGACCTGAGCCATGGCGTCGCGCTGGAGCTCTGGGGCAAATAAGCCGTTCTGAGGCGGCTGTCGGCACGCAGTCTGACAGCGGCAAGAAACCTCAGCCCCTAAGCTAAGCCCCTAGGCTGTGCTTGAAAACACCGCGAGTGGCACCATTCTGGGTATTCGCCACAATTCTTTGGAGCCCCCATGAGCAAGGTTTACCGCAAAGACCCAGAGGCCATCGCGCGTTTGACACCCGACCAGCGCCGCATCACCCAGCAAAACGGCACCGAACGCGCCTTCACCGGCGAATACGACGATCTGTTCGAAGACGGCCTGTACGTCGACATCGTCTCCGGTGAGCCGCTGTTTTCGTCCAAAGACAAATACAACTCAGGCTGCGGCTGGCCGGCCTTCACCAAACCGGTGGACAACAACGTCAGCGAGTTGCGTGACCACAGCCATGGCATGGTGCGCACCGAAGTGCGCTCGGTGCATGGCGACAGCCACCTGGGCCATGTCTTTGAAGACGGCCCGCGCGAGGCCGGCGGTCTGCGCTACTGCATCAACTCGGCCTCGTTACGCTTCATTCCCAAGGCTGAACTCGAAGCCCAGGGTTACGGCAACTACCTCGTCAAAGTTTAAAAGGAGCACACCATGAGCAAGGAAACCGCAGTGCTGGCCGGAGGTTGTTTCTGGGGCATGCAAGACCTGATCCGCAAGCTGCCCGGCGTGCAAGACACCCGTGTCGGCTACGTCGGCGGCAGCAACGACCACCCAACCTACCGCAACCACCCGGGCCACGCCGAAGGTGTCGCCATCGTGTTCGACAACGAAGTCACCAGCTACCGCGACATTCTGGAATTCTTTTTCCAGATCCACGACCCTAGCACCAAAAACCGCCAGGGCAATGACGTCGGCACCAGCTACCGTTCGGCCATCTTCTATACCAGCGAGCAACAAAAGGCCGTGGCACAGGACACCATCCAGGACGTGGACGCTTCAGGTCTGTGGCCCGGCAAGGTCGTGACCGAAGTCGAGCCCGCGCCCACCTTCTGGGAAGCCGAGCCCGAACACCAGGACTACCTGGTGCAACACCCGAACGGCTACACCTGCCACTTTCCGCGTGCGGGCTGGACACTGCCCAAACGCGCTGCACTCTAAATCGAAGCTCACCAGCAAAAAGCGCCCCACGGTTGATTCAGTGGGGCGCTTTTTGTTTTGAGCATTGCATCCTGGCGAGTTGGCCAGCCGTGGAAGTCAAACTGAAACCGCTGGCCCAGCGCAGGCTGCGGCTCAGCCCTGCGTACGCACATGCAAACGCGTGCTTTGGCAGCGGTGCAGCGCGATGTAGTGTTCCAGCGTGCGGCCATTTGCCGCATAGGCGATCGACTCAATACGCAGCAACGGCTCGGTGCTGTCGATCTGCAGCAGCTCGCGCTCTTCTGCAGCTGGCAGCACGGCATCGATCCAGCGTTCGGCACGCGCCACCTGCAGGCCGTATTGGCGGCTCAGCACTTCGTAGAGCGACTTGTCTTCGAGCCGGATACGGTGCAGCTCGGGGGCCAGGTCGGCCGGCACCACGGTATCTACCAGCACGGAAATCGTGCCATCGACGCTGCGCAAGCGGCGCAGTGCCGTCACCTGTGTGCCGGCTTGCAAACTCAGCGCAGTGGCTTCGCGCGCGTCAGGCAGGCGCAGCGTCTGGTGCAACACCTGGGTACGCACGGCGCGGCCCTTGAGGCGCATTTCATCGGAGTGGGCCAGCAGCGTGGAGGCAAAATCATCCTCGCGTTTGGGTGCCGAAATAAAGGCTCCCTTGCCCTGGATCTTGTAGACCAGCCCGCTGCGCACCAGGTCGGCCAGGCATTCGCGCACCACGATACGCGAGACACCGTGGGCCGCGCCAAGTTCGGCTTCGGTGGGCAATTGCGCGTTCACGCCAAGCTGGCCGGCCACGATCTGCTGGCGCAGTTTGTCGCGCAATTGCTGCCACAGTGGGGTTTTGCTGTCGCGGTCAAGCATCGGTATGGATGAGGTTGTCATGCGGCGCGTTTCCAGGCGATGGGTGAAGTGTTGAGTCGCGCATGGTGCTTGCCGGTCAGCAAGGCCATGCAACGCGCGATTTCGTTTTGCTGCTGCTCCTCGCTCCAGTGCAGCGCTTGCGCAGCGGCCCGGGCCATCAGCGCGAGACTGTTTTCATCAAGGTTTCCAAGAAAGGCCAGCAGGCTGCGGTGCAGCACAAGGTCCGACAAATGCACCACTCCGGTTCGCTCGCAAAGTTGCTGCAGGGATTGTAGGTCGGTGCCATCAAACCCCAGGGGGGCAATAGCGCATCGCAGTCCGGCAGTGGCCTTCAAGCGCGGCTGCTTCAGCAGCCCCAGGACACTGTCCGTCGCTTCTTCGGCCAGGGCACGAAAGGTGGTCCATTTGCCCCCTACCAGGCTGATCACCGGCACCGCACGTGCACCCGCCGGCGGGTCCAGCACCACGCTGTGGTCACGCGAAATCTTGCCCGGCTGCTCGGCCCCCACGGGCCGGGCACTGGGAGCCGCCTGCGCCAGTGGCCGCACGCCCACGTAGGTGTAGACGATGTGTTCGCGCACAAACGGCAAACGCGGAAACACCTCGCGCAACACTGTCAGCAAATAATCGACCTCGTCGGCTTCGGTCACCGCCTCTTCAGGATCGGCAATTGGAATGTCGGTAGAGCCCACCAAGACACGCCCCAGAAAGGGGTAGACGATGCAGACGCGCCCATCGGCCGCCTCAAAATAAACCATGCGCCCATTCAGCGCGTCATGCAGCGCCTCGTGCGCCAGCACCAGATGTGAGCCCTTGGTGCCGGTGACGCGCCCCTTGGTCACCTGCAGCACATCGCTGAGTTGCTCGAGCCAGGCTCCCGTGGCGTTGACCACCACATCGGCCGTCACCTGCGCCTCGGCGCCCGTATCCACGTCGCACAGGGTCAGGGTGTTGCCCGCGCACGCGGTGAGCTGGCAGTAGTTGCTGACCAAGGATTGGGGCTGGTCGTGGTGCGCCTGCGCGATCAACTCGTGCATCAGCCGCTCCGGGTGGCTGATCCAGGCATCGAAGAAATGCGCGGTCCAACGCACATCCGGCGCCAGCAGTGCACGGTCTTCGGAACTCAACCGACGCAGCGCATGCTTGGGCAGCGTGCGCTGTGAACGCCCCATGAAGTCGTACAGGCACAAGCCCAATGCCACCGCCACCACGCCACGCGATTGCGCCGGTGGATGCCCCCCAAAAAAGCGCATGGCACTGCCAAACATGCCGCCAAACCACGAACGCAACGGAATCACGGTATGCAGCGGTTTCACCAGATGTGGAGCGATGGCGAGCAGGTTGTTGCGTTCGCTGGCGGCCTCGCGCACCAATGAAAACTCGGCGTTTTCCAGGTAACGCAGCCCGCCGTGGATCATGCGCGACGGCGCACTGCTGGCGCCGCTGCCCACGTCACCCTTGTCCACCAAAAGGCATTCCACACCCTGCAGGCACAGGTCGCGAAACACCCCCACGCCGTTGATGCCGGCGCCCACCACCACCACCGGAAAATGCCGGCTCGACAACGTTATGGGTCTTGTGAAGGGCGACTGTGTGGATTCGGTCATGGGTTTTGGGGGCATGGCAAAGGTTTCAGCGCTGATGAAGAAGATGGCCGACCACGGGTACAAGCTGCGCCAGCAGGTCGTCGAACTCCGCCAGAAAGCCCTGGTAAAAAGTGCGCGCTTGCGGCAATGGCTGCACCTTGTGGCAGCGGGCAAGCAAAACCTGTGTGGGCAGGCCCAAGGCCTGCGCGGCAAAGATGGCCGCACCGCGCGCGCCGGTTTCGTCGGCACCCGGGGTGTACACGGCTTCATTCAGCATGGTCGCCAGCAACCCGGGGATACGCACATCCGCCGCACCGCCGCCCAGCGCGAACAGTCGCGCACGCGGTAGCCCGGCATCACGCAATGCGTTCAGGTTTTTGGCGTGCAGCGCCACAACGGCTTCCAACACGGCACGCGCCATGTCAGCGCGGCTGTGAAAGGCGCGCAGGCCGACAAAGCCGGCACTCGCGTTACCCTGGCCGCCATTGATGAACGGCAGAAAACGCAAACCATTGGCACCCTGTGGCGCGGTGAAAGCGGCCGTCAACAAAGCTTCGCGTTCACCGCCAAAAACGGTCTCGGTCAACCACGCGAGATTCGCCATGGACGAAGCTCCGTTGTGCATGTACATGCGCGACAAGTCGGCGTTGAGCAGCACCGCATTGCTGATGCCCGGCTTGGGCAAAACCAACGAAGCCTCGCCTGCCTGGGGCGGGCCTGCGACGGTCGCGTTGACACACCAGGTGCCAAACACCGCCGCGGTGTCGCCGGGCTGTGTGCAACCGGCACCGGTCATGGCGGCAAACAAATCGATGGCCCCCATCACCACCGGCAGCCCCTCCGGCAGGCCCAGGCGTGTTGCCATGGCGGGCAATACCCGGCCCAGGCGCTGGCCGCTGTTGCGCAGTGGTGCCAGTGTCTCGGCGCTCCAGCCCGGCACCTCGCTCACTGCAAAGGCCAGGCTTGCGGGCCGCCCTGTGGCCGTGTCGAGCAGGCCTGCGGTGGTGGCATCGCTGTAGTCGGTGGCCATCTCGCCGCAAAGGCACCAGGCGAGATAGTCCTTGGCAAAAAACAAGGTAGGTGTGGCAGCAAGTGCAGCCGGCGTGCTTTGTGCGATGCCTGCGGCAATCATGGTGGGCTGGCCGGCCCAGGCACTGCAACCCACTTTCGCAGCCAGGTTGGCAGCCGCGCGCAGGTTCAGGCTCTGGGCAAGCGCGGCGGCACGCTGGTCGGTGGACGACACCGCCATACCGGCGGCCAGCGCACCATGGCCCGTCACCATATAAAGGCCGCCGCCGTGCCCGGCGCAGGCGATAGCCTGCACGTCACTAACCTGTGCCCCGAGTTGCGCCACCAGGGTTTGCAATACGGCTTGCAGCAATTGATCGAGCACCGCTTGCGGCACTTCGCAAGCACCCGTGGCACGGCGCTGCCACGGCACCAAACGGCCGGTCTGGGCCAACACCGCGCCATCTTCGGCACGGAAAACGGCGGCCTTGAAACTCGTGGAACCAAGATCCAAACCGATCAACAACGCACTCGACATGTCATTACATCTTTCGATTAAAAAATTATTGTTGTTATAACATCATAGGAGAAAATTCAAAACCACTAGGCACCACTTATTCTTTACCAAAGCTTCAATTTCGAGTCAATTTAGCTGCAAATTGACAAAATATGAAACCTAGGGTTTGCGATAGGCCAATTAAAACATCACCAACCTAGACTCCAACCTGTCATGACAACCATGGCAGCAAAACAGACTTGTCATGACTTCTTAAAAGGGAAGCAAGTGGTGAAGAAATCAACTTTGGGCGCGTCGGGATTGTTGTGTTCCCGCGTCGGGCTGGGCACGTGGGCGATGGGTGGATGGATGTGGGGCGGGACTGACGACACGGCAGCCATCGCCGCCATCCACGCCGCATTCGATGCGGGGAGCAACTTCATCGATACCGCGCCGGCCTACGGTCTGGGTCACGCCGAAGAGGTCGTGGGCCAGGCCCTGCAAGGGCGCCGCCACGAGGCCGTGGTGTCGACCAAATGCGGCTTGGTCTGGCACACCCAAAAAGGCACACATTTCTTCGACGAAGAGGGCCAGCAGGTCTACCGCTACCTCGGGCGCGACGCCATCGCTTTTGAAGTCGAGCAAAGCCTGCGCCGACTGCGCACCGACTACATCGACCTCTACTTCACCCATTGGCAAGACGCCACAACGCCCGTGGCCGAAACCATGGGCGCCCTCCTGGACCTCAAGGCACAAGGAAAGATCCGTGCCATTGGCATCAGCAACGCCGATGCCGCCACGCTCGGCGAATACCTGCGTCACGGCCCGGTGGATGCGGTGCAGGAACGCTACAGCCTGCTCGACCGCGGCATTGAGTCCGAACTGATGCCGCTGTGCCGCGCCCACGGCGTGGCCATACACGGCTACGGCTCGCTCGCCATGGGGGCTCTGGCTGGCCCGCAGGAAGCCAGGCGCGTTTTCACCGGAGACGACCAGCGACGCGACAACCCACGCTTTGCGGCCACAGGCCAGGCGCGGCTTGCCGCCTTCTTCCAGGACATCACCCCGCTCAAAGACGCCCATGGCTGCAGCTTCGGTCAACTGATGGTGGCGTGGGCCTTATCCAAGGTGGACGTGGCTCTGTGCGGCGCCCGCCAACCGGCACAAGCGATGGAAAACGCTGGCGCCGGCGACATCAAGCTCAACCCGACCGAGCTGCAGCAAATTGCCGCAGCCGCCAAACAACGTCTGGAGAACCTGTGAAAGACATTCGCCTACAACGCCTGTTCCAAAACGGCGGCTGCCTAGACATCGCTGTAGACCATGGCGTGTGCAACGAGCCCAGCTTTCTCGATGGCCTGGAAGACATGCCGGCCACCATTGACGCGCTGGTCCAGGCCGAACCCGATGCCATCCAGATGAACTTTGGCCAGGCCGATCTGCTGCAAAAGCGCCCCGGCCGCAGCAAACCCGCGCTGGTCATGCGCCTGGACATGGGCAACCCCTACAACGCCACCTTGCACCGCGTGATGTGGGCCGTGCTGCAAAACGAAAAAGACCCGGTGCTGCCGGCCGTGCAGATGGATGCGGCCTGCGTGGTGGTCAACCTGTTCATGCTGCCGGGCGAGCCCGACCTGTTTCGCCAATGTGTGGCCAACATCGCGCGTGTGCGCGCCGACTGCGACCGCTACGGCATGCCGTTGATGATAGAGCCGCTGGTGATGCGCCCGCATACCGAAAAAGGCGGCTACATGGTCGACGGCGATGCCGACAAGATCGTCACGCTGACACGCCTGGCGCGCGAGATGGGCGCCGACATTGTGAAAGCCGACCCCACCACGGCCGCCACAGACTTCCACCGCGTGGTGCAAGCCGCGCGTTGCCCGGTGCTGGTGCGCGGTGGTGGCCGTGAAGACCTGCGCCAAGTGTTTGCACGCTCGCGGGTACTGCTAGACCAGGGCGCCGTGGGCATGGTCTATGGGCGCAATGTTTATCAGCACCACAACCCGTCGGCGGTGGTGCGTGCTTTGATGGCGATGATCCACCAAGGCGCGAGTGCCGAGGCGGCGTGGGATCTTTATACCGGCGCCGAGGGGACTTGTTCAGCGTAGCCGCAGGCCAAATCGGTAAACGAGTTTGCCGAGCAAGGGTGAGTGATAGGTTTGGTGTGTTTCATGGGTTTCGTGAAGTTCTAATTTTTACAACGAAGGAGTCAACATGAGGCGTGATTTTCTGAAGTCGGCTGTCGCCGCCGGTGCCGGCATGGCATCTGTGGGCGCCATGGCGCAAGCCGCAGCCACCACGGCACCAGCCCCTGCAAAGGGCGCCGGCCTGCGCGGCAACGCCAACGATGTCTACGTCATGAACGTGATGGTCAGCGGCGTTGAATACTGGTTCCCGGTGTATGAAATGTTCAAGTCACTGGGCGCCACACTGGGCGTCAAGACACGCTACACCGGCACGCCCGAATACGACGTCAACAAACAGTTGGCCTCGTTCGAGCAGCAGCTCGCACGCAACCCGGCGGGCATCTTTCTGCACCCGATGAACCCCGATCCGTTCATCGAGCCCATCAACCGCGCGGCGGCCATGGGCATACCGGTCGTGACCTTCGCCGCCGACTCGCCCAATTCCAAGCGGGTGTCGTTCATCACCTCGGACAACACCCGTGAAGGTGTGGCCGCAGCAGACGCAATTGCGGCCGCACTCAACGGCAAGGGAGACTACGCCGTGCTGGAAAACCCCGGCCAGGACAACCACGACCGGCGCATCTCGGCCTTTGTCGACCGCATGAAAACAAAGCACCCCGGTATGAAGCTGGTGGGCCGCGCAGCCACCAACCAAGATGCCAACAAAGCCTATCAGGCAGTGCTGAGCCTGATCCAGGCCAATCCGAATCTGGGCGCCCTGTTCATGCCCGAGGCCAACACCGCGCTGGGTGCGGCGCAGGCCAAGGTCGAGTCGAAGAAAGACATCAAGGTGATGTGCTGCGACGTCAACGCCAAGATCCTGGACATGATCAAGTCGGGCGACGTGTTTGGCTCCATCAACCCCAACCAGGGCATGCAGGGTTTCGCCGGCATGATGGCCTTGTTCATGGCCAAGAACCCACAGCTCATCGACCCGATGAACGACGCCAAACGCGCTGGCCGCAACCCCATGGGCATTCCATTCCTGGACAACGGTCTGTCGGTGGTCAGCAAGGCCAATGCCGACGACTTCTACTGGGACAAATACCTTAAGCGCCGCGGCACCCGCGGGATAGACGAATAAGCCCGCGGATGCTGCTCGAACTAAAAGGCATACAGAAGTCATTCGGCGCCACCCATGCGCTGGTGGGCGTGGATTTTGCACTCGCCAGAGGGCAGATCCACGCAGTGTGTGGCGAAAACGGCGCCGGCAAGTCCACCCTGATGAAGGTCATCGATGGCATCATCCAAGCCGATGCGGGCAGCATCGCCATCGAAGGAGAAACGGTCTACATCCAAGACCCGGGCCACGCCGCCCGACTCGGCATCTCGCTGGTGCACCAGGAGATCTCGCTGTGCGGCAGCGCCTCGGTGGCCGAGAACATCTTCATGTACGAGGTCAACACCTCGCCGCATCGGTTGATGCGCTACGGCGAGCTGCAGCGCCGCGCCGCCGCCATTCTGCAAAAGCTCGACAAGGACATAGACACCTCGATGTGTGTGGACCAGCTCAGTTTGTCGAACCAGCAGTTGGTGGAGATCGCCAAGGCCTTGGCGCTGGAGTGCAAGATCCTGATCCTTGACGAGCCCACAGCGGCGTTGACCGAGATCGAGTCGCAAGCGCTGTTCCGGGTGTTGAAGCAGTTGGCCCAGAGCGGCATTGGCATCGTCTACATCAGCCACCGAATGGCAGAGATTTTTGAGCACTGCAGCCACGTCACCGTGCTCAAAGACGGCGCCAATGTGTTCACCGCCGAGATTGGCCAGACCACACCGGACGAGCTGATCCGCAAGATGGTGGGGCGCGAGATGGGCTGCTTTTATCCGCCCAAAGCACACAGCCCGGGCCATGTTGCGCTGCTCGAAGTGGACAAGCTCAGCGACGACGAAGCGGTGCACGGTGTCACGTTCACGCTGCGCCAAGGCGAGATTCTCGGCATCGCCGGGCTCATGGGCGCGGGCCGTTCGGAGATCGCCAAGGTGATTTGCGGCCTGACGCACCGCACCCAGGGCAGCGTGTCGCTTCACGGTTCACCGGTCGAGGCCAGGTCATACCAACAAGCGCTGGCCGCTGGCATCGCCTACTTGAGCGAAGACCGCAAAGCCGAGGGTGTGTTTCTGGAAATGCCAATCCAGGCCAACGTCTCTTCTATGGCCCTGCACCGCGTGAGCACACGCTGGGGCACGGTAGACCCGGCGCGTGAGGCCGCGCTGGCGACCGAGTTGGGCCAAAAGCTGAACCTCAAATCCAATGGTGTCGCCATCGCTGCCAGCAGCCTGTCGGGCGGCAACCAACAAAAGGTGGCGATCGCCAAGCTCCTGGCCACACGGCCGAAGATCGTGTTCATGGACGAGCCCACGCGTGGAGTAGACGTAGGTGCCAAAGCCGAGATTCACCAAATATTGCGCCAGCTTGCCAACGAGGGCGTAGGCGTGGTGGTGATCTCGTCGGAACTGCCGGAAATCATAGGCCTGTGTGACCGCACGCTGGTGGTGCGGCACGGCACGGTGGTCGGTGAACTGGGCACAGAGGAAATGAACGAAGAGTCGATTTTGAGAATGGCCTCGGGACTGGAGCAGGAATCACGATGAAATTGAAATTCAAGAACTTGAGAGAAGCCGGACTGATCGCCATCATCTTGATGATTTGTATAGCGATGTCATTTGCCTCGGAATACTTTCTCACCTGGGAGAACATGCGCGCGATGCTGCTGTCGTTCTCGATCGAAGGCATTGTGGTGGTGGGCATGGCCGTGTTGCTGATCGTGGGCGGTATCGACCTCTCGGTCGGCTCGGTGGTGTGCCTGGCGATGGTGATTGTCGGCAAGCTTTTTTTGCTGGGCTTGAACCCCTGGGCGGCCAGCCTGGTGGCGATTGTGGCCAGCGCCGGCATAGGCCTGTGTATTGGCCTGTGCGTGACCAAGATCGGCCTGAGCCACTTCATCGCCTCACTGGCCTTCATGGTCATTGCGCGGGGCTTGAGCCTGGCGATGACGCAGGGCACACCGCAGTCGCTGTTCACCTTGCCGGCCGATTTCAAGTTCATCGGCCAGGGCACCATCGCCGGCATACCGGCGGTGATCCTGATCTTTCTGGCGATTGTGGTGGTCAGCGACTTTGTGCTGCGCAAGTCAACGCTGTTGCGCAAGGTGTTCTACACCGGCAGCAATGAGAAGGCCGCGCGTTATGCCGGTATCAACGTCGACAGCGTGAAGCTTTGGGTGACGGTGTTGTGCGCCACCATGGCGGGTGTGGCCGGGGTCATTTTCACGGCGCGCTTTGGAGCGGCCACGCCCACCTTTGGTGTGGGCATGGAGCTGAACGTGATTGCAGCAGCCGTCATCGGCGGGGCAAGCTTGAAGGGCGGCTCGGGCACGATCTACGGCGCGGTGCTGGGCTTGGCCTTGTTATCGGTGGTCACCAGCTCGCTGATCTTGCTCGACGTATCGGTCTACTGGCAGGACGTGATCAAGGGCGGCATCTTGCTGGCGGCGGTATCGCTCGACCATTGGCTGAGCCACTCGAAGAAAGCGGCTTGACGCGGCTCAGCCAGCCTCGGCCTCACCCGGCCAGCGGTAGCCCAGCAAGCTCGCTGCGTCATACGAATGTTCGCGCACCTGGCCCAACTGGTTGCCGCCCAGCAGCCAGATCTGCCCGGCCTCTTCGCGCAGATAAAAACCTACGTGGCCGCGCCAGCCCTGAGGGTCTTCACGCGTGAGCACGGTGACACAGCCGACGCGGGGCGCCGTGAGCGGCTGGCCCCATTCGAGCCAGGCACGCGCCAAAGCCGAGTTGGTCGCGGGCAAACCGGCCTGCAGAAAACACCAGTTGACGAACGAACCACACCAGGAGACCTGGTCGTCCCAGCCTTTGTTGTTGACGCTGGCGTGGTAGGCCTCGATACGTGGGTTGGACGCACCCGGGGCGCCCTGGGTCACGCCGATTTCGGCGCGTGCAATGTCCAACCACGGCCAAGCGGTTTTGCCATGCGGGGTGTTGTTCATGGCTTGGCGTTTGTGTTGGAAGCCATCTCATCCGCCAGCCAGCCACCACCCAGCGCCTGGATCAAGGCCACGGCGCTGGTCTGGCGGTTGACCTGCAACTGCACCAGGCTGCGCCGTGCGCTCAGGGCCGAGGCTTGTGCGGTGACCACGTCCGAATAACTGACCTGCCCCGCGCGGTAGCGGTTGAGCATTTGCTGCTCGGTCTTGTCGGCGTTGGCCGAGGCGGCGCGGCGCAGGCCTTCCTGCTGGGCCAGGCTGGCACTGGCGCTCAACTGGTCTTCCACGTCCTGGAAAGCGGTGAGCACGGTTTGCCGGTAACGCGCCACGGCGGCGGCGTGGCCGGCACGCGCACTGGCCACCCTGGCGTCGGTGGCGCCGCCGTCAAAAATGGTCTGGGCCAGTGTGGCGCCCACGGCCCAGGCCAGGGCCGAGAAATCGAACAACTTGCCTACATCGGCGGCGACGTTGCCGGCCGAGGCGCTGAGGCTGATGTCGGGGTAATAACCGGCGATGGCGATGCCTATGGAAGCGTTCGCCTGCGCCACGGCGCGCTCGGATGCGGCAATGTCCGGGCGGCGCTGCAGCAGCGTCGACGGCACACCCGTGGGCACGGCGGGCACATACGGCGTCCAGGAGGCGGGCGTGATGCGGAACTCGGCTGGCGCCAGCCCCACCAGCACGGCAATGGCGTGCTGCAGCACGGCGCGGCTGCGGACCAGGCTTTCGCGTTCGGCGCGGGTGTTGAGCAACTGGGTCTCGGCTTGCAGCACATCGCTTGAGGTGGCCAGCCCGGCGTTGTAGCGGTTGCGCGCGATGGTCTGGGCGCGTTCGTAGCCTTCAATGGTGTCGTCGAGCAGCGCGATTTCGGTGTCGGCCTCGCGCAGCGAGAAGTAGTTGCTGGCGAGCGCGCCCAGGGCCGACAGGCGCGCCGAGGCCAGGTCGGCGGCGCTGGCTTGGGCGGCAGCCTCGGCGCTGTTGGCCGTGGCACGCAGGCGGCCCCAGAGGTCGGGCGCCCAGTCGGCACCCAGCGTCAGTGAATGGCTGCTGGCGGCAAAGTCATTACGTGTACCGGCGCGGCGGCTGCCGGCACTGAGCGACAAGCTGGGCAACAAGGCCGCGCCCTGTTCGCGCACCAGCGCTTGCGCCTGGCTGTAGCTGGCCACGGCGGCGGCGATGTTCTGGTTGGAGATCTGCACCCGCTCGGCCAGGGTATTCAACTCGGGGTCGTTGAAGCGTTGCCACCACGGGCCTTTGTCCAGCGTATCGCCGGGCGTGGCGGGCAGCCAGCCTTGCATCGCCGGGGCTTCCTGCCAGGCCGTGGGACTGCTGATGGTGGGTTGTTCATAACGCGGACCGACCGCACAACCCGCCAGCAGCACGGCCACGGCACACACCGTGGCGCGCGCCGAAAATTGAGATAAATAAGGGCTCTTTAGCACTATGGACATGCGAGAGAAGCTATCTTTTCGATAGTATTTAAAGGGCAGCAAAAAAGACTTCATCACGCAACCGCCCGCGCCAGTTGGCGCTCATTTGCCGGGCGGCGGCGCAGCTTGTCGAGCAAGACATACACCACGGGCACGGTCAGCAGTGTGAGCAACTGGCTGGCGATGAGCCCGCCTATGATGGTCACACCCAGGGGCTGGCGCAGCTCCGCGCCCTGGCCAAAGCCTATGGCCAGCGGCAATGCCCCCAGACCGGCGGCGAGTGTGGTCATCAGGATGGGACGAAAGCGCAGCAGGCAGGCTTCGCGCACCGCCGCTTCGGCGCTGAGGCCACGCGAGCGCTCGGCCTCCAATGCAAAGTCGATGATCATGATGGCGTTTTTCTTGACGATGCCAATCAGCAAAAACAGGCCAATGAGCGCAATCACCGACAGCTCCATGCGAAACAACAGCAAGGCCAGCACCGCGCCCACCCCGGCCGAGGGCAGCGTGGTCAACACGGTGATGGGGTGCACCAGGCTTTCGTACAGGATGCCCAGCACCAGGTAGATGACGATGATGGCCGCGAGTATCAGCATGGCCTGCTGGCTGCCGCTGTCCTGCGCCGCACGCGCCGTACCCTCAAAGCTGCCGCGCACGTTGATGGGCATGGCGATATCGGCCTCGGCCTGTTTCACCAGCGCCTGCGCTTCGGCCAGGGTCACACCCTCGGCCAGGTTGAACGACACCGTGCTGGCCAGTTCAGTGTCCTGGTGGCTGACCGAGCTGGCCACGGCGCGTTCGCTGAACTTGGCAAACGCCGCCAGCGGCACCATGGTGGTGCTGCTGCTGGCCAGCGCCTGGCCGGTGGACGCGCCACGCAAGGCCGGGTTGGCCGAGGTGGTGGTCGACGTGCCGGTGCTGGCGTCGGTGGTGTTTTTCAGCGAACTGGTGCTGGTGCTGCCGCTGCTCGAGGTGCTGCTGCTGAGTGTGGACGGCACATACACATCCTGCAGCACGATGGGGCTGCGCTGGTAGCGCGGCGCCCACTCCATGATCACCGAATACTGGTTCAGGTCGTTGTAGATGGTGGCCACCGAGCGTTGGCCGAAGGCGTTGTAGAGCGCACTGTCCACCGCACTCGACGTGATGCCCAGGCGCGCGGCCGCATCGCGGTCTACATCAACAAAGGTTTCAATGCCGTTGTCGGCCGACTCGCCGTCCACATCGGTCAACTGCGGCAACTCGCGCAAGCGGTTTGCCAGTTTCTCAGACCATTTGGACAGGTCGGCCGCGTTGTCGCTTTTCAGCGTGTATTGGTTGTTCGAGTTGGCCGAGCGCCCGCCCATGCGCAACTCCTGCACCGGGCCCAAAAACACCCGCAGCCCGGTGATCTGGTTCAACTGCGGACGCAGGCGGTTGACCACATCGGTGGTGCTCTCGGTGCGTTGGCCCAGCGGCTTCAGGTTGACAAACATGAAGCCGCCACCCGCACGCGAGCCGCCGCCAAAGCCCACCACGGTGTCCACCGCCGGGTCTTTGTGGATGATGTCCACGGCCTGCTGCAGCTTGAGTGTGAAGTCGGCCGCCGAGATGCTGCGGTCGGCGCGCAGGCCGGCGTTCAGTTGGCCGTTGTCCTGCTGCGGAAAGTAGCCCTTGGGCACGTGCGCAAACAGGTAGACGTTGAGCCCCACCACGGCCACGAGCGAGAACATCACCGCCGCCTTGCTGGCCAGGGCCCAATCGAGGCTGTGGCCATACAGGCGCAGCACCCGCTGCCAGCCACGCTCGCCCCACCCGGCCAGCCTGCCGGGTTTCCTGGACGGGTCTTCGGCCTCGGAGCGCAGCAACATGGCACACATCATGGGGGTGGTGGTGAGCGAGATCACCAGCGAGATCAACACCGCCACCGACAGCGTGACCGCAAACTCGCGGAACAGCCGCCCCACCTGGCCGCCCATGAACAACAGCGGAATAAACACCGCCACCAGCGACAGGCTGATGGACAACACGGTAAAGCCGACCTCGCGCGCCCCACGCAGGGCCGCCTGCATGCGGTCCATGCCGGCCTCGATGTGGCGCGTGGTGTTTTCCAGCACCACAATCGCATCGTCCACCACAAAGCCGGTGGCCACGGTCAACGCCATCAGGCTCAGGTTGTTGAGCGAATAGCCCAGCAGGTACATCACGCCGAATGTGCCCGCCAACGACACCACGGTGGCCACGGCCGGGATGATGGTGGCGCGCGCGCGGCGCAGGAACAGCCCCACCACCAGCACCACCAGCACCACGGCGATCATCAGCGTGACCTCCACCTCGCGCAGCGACGCACGGATGGAGTTGGTGCGGTCGGAAGCCACGGCCACTTCGATGTCGGGCGGCAACTGGGCGCGCAACTCGGGCAACAGGTCGCGCACGCCGTCCACGGTCTCGATGATGTTGGCACCGGCCTCCTGGGTGATGAGCACAATCACCGCCGGCTCGCCATTAAACAGGCCCACGGTGCGGGTGTTCTCCACGCTGTCGCTCACATTCGCCACATCGCGCAGGCGCACAGCGGCGTCATTGCGCCAGGCGATCACCAGGTCGCGGTAGTCGGCGGCGCGCAGGCCGGGCGCGGGGGTGTAGATCTGCAGCCGGCGGTCGCTGTTCTCGATCACACCCTTTGGGCGGTTGGCGTTGTTGGCCTGTATGGCGGCACGCACGTCCTCGGAGCTGATGCCCATCTTGTTGAGTGCATACGGTGTCAGCTCCACGCGCACCGCCGGCAACGAGGCGCCGCCCAGCTCCACGTCGCCCACACCCTCTACCTGCGACAGGCGCTGGCTGACCACGTTGGACACCGCGTCATAGATCTGCCCCGGTGTGCGGCTCTTGGAGGTGAGCGCCAGAATGATGGCCGGCGCCGCCGAGGGGTTGGCTTTACGGTAAGTGGGATTGCGGCGCAGCGAGGCCGGCAGATCGGCCCGGGCGGCGTTGATGGCGGCCTGCACCTCGCGCGCCGCCGAATCGATGTTGCGCGACAGCTCGAACTGCAGCGTCACACGCGTCGAGCCGCTGCCGCTGTTCGACGTGAGCTCGGTCACACCGGGGATCACGCCCAGGCGCCGCTCCAGCGGTGTGGCCACACTCGAGGCCATGGTGCTGGGGCTGGCTCCGGCCATGCTGGCCGAGACCGAAATCGTCGGGTAATCCACCTGCGGCAGCGGCGCCACCGGCAGGAAGAAAAACGCCATCACCCCGGCCAGTGCAATGCCAATGGTCAGCAGCACCGTGGCAATCGGCCGCTCGACGAACGGGCGCGAGAGGTTCATCGCAGCGTGCTCCCGGCGTGTGATGCGGTGGAGCCGTGGCCCGTAAGGCGCCGGCCCAGCCGGTCAAACGCCAGGTAGATCACTGGCGTGGTGAACAGAGTGAGCACCTGGCTGAGCACCAGGCCGCCAAAAATCGCCAGTCCCAACGGGCGGCGCAACTCTGCGCCCTCGCCCCAACCCAGCATCAGCGGCACGGCGGCGAACAAGGCGGCCAGCGTGGTCATCAAGATCGGCCGGAAGCGCAACAACGCCGCCTGGTGGATGGCCTCTTGCGGTGATTTGCCTTCGTTGCGCTCGGCATCGATGGCGAAGTCGATCATCATGATGGCGTTTTTCTTGACGATGCCGATCAGCAGGATGATGCCTATGATGCCGATCACCCCCAGGTCGTTGCCCGTGACCATCAGCGCCAGCAAGGCGCCGACCCCGGCCGAGGGCAGCGTGGACAGAATCGTCAGCGGGTGCACATAACTCTCGTACAACACACCGAGCACGATGTAGACACACACCACAGCCGCCAGGATCAGCCAGAGCTGGTTGGTCAGCGACTTCTCGTAGGCACCAGCGGCGCCCAGGAAGGTCATGCTGACACTCGCGGGCATGCCTATGTCTTGCGCGGCCGCGCGAATGGCGGCCACCGATTTGCCCAAGGCCACGCCAGGCGCGGTATCAAACCCCACGGTAGCCGCCGGGTACTGCGCCACACGCGTGACCTGCAGCGGCGCACCTTGTTCACGCACCGTGGCAAAAGCCGACAGTGGTGTGGCCGTGCCGCCGCCGGTTTTCAACTGCAGGTTGCCCAGGCCCTGGGGCGAGTCGAGGCCGGTGCGCTGCGCCTCCAGGATCACGCGGTACTGGTTGGTCTCGGTGAAGATGGTAGAGACGATGCGTTGGCCGAAGGCGCTGTAGAGCGCGTCATCGACCGCGCTGGCGGTGACGGACAAACGCGAGGCGGTGTTGCGGTCTATGTCCACATAGGCGGCCAAGCCTTGCGCGCCCGCGTCGGTCGTGGGGTTGCGCACCTGGGCCACGGTTTGCAGCCGCTGCACCAGTTTTTTCGCCCAGTCATTCACGGTGGCGGTGTCGGCACCTTCCAGCGACAGGCGGAACTCGGTGGGGCCGGTTTCGGCATCGATGGTCAGGTCCTGTGTGGGCTGCAAGAACAGCGTGACGCCGGCCACCTGGCTGTGCACGGCCTGGCGTATACGCGCCATCACATCGGCTTGCGCACCACGGTCGGATCGCAAGTTGATCAGCATGCTGCCGGTGTTGAGCATGGTGTTGTTGGCCGCATCCACACCCACCACCGAGCTCAGGCTCAACACATCGGGGTCGGCCAGCACCACGTTGGCGGCGGCTTGTTGCAACTCGGCCATGCGCAGGTAGGACACGTCTTGCGAGGCTTCGATGCGCGCCTTCAACTGGCCCGTGTCCTGTGTCGGGAACAGCCCCTTGGAGATGAACACATACATCAGCGCCGTGAGCACCAGCGTGGCCAGCGCCACCAGCATGGTCAACGCCTGGTGGCGCAGCACCCATTGCAGTTGAATGTCGTAGCGCGCAATCACGCGCTCAAAAAAGCGCTGCACACCTTGGCCCATGCGCCCCATGAGGCCGTCTTGGCGATGCCCGGTTTCGGCCGTCAACCAGCGTGCCGACATCATGGGCACCAGGGTGAGCGACACCACGGCCGAGATCAGGATGGTGATGGCCAGCGTGACCGCAAATTCGCGGAACAAACGCCCCACCACGTCGCCCATGAACAGCAGCGGAATCAACACCGCCACCAGCGACACCGTGAGCGAGATGATGGTGAAACCCATTTGCGTGGCGCCCTTAAGGGCGGCGGCAAACGGCTCTTCGCCCTTCTCCAGATAACGCGCGATGTTCTCTATCATCACAATCGCATCGTCCACCACAAAGCCGGTGGCAATGGTCAGCGCCATCATGCTCAGGTTGTTGAGCGAGTAGCCCAGCATGTACATCAGCCCGCAGGTGCCGATGAGCGAGATCGGCACGGCAATGCTGGCGATCACCGTGGCGCGCAGGTTGTGCAGGAAGAAAAAGATCACCAGCACCACCAGCACCACGGCCAGCACCAGTTCCAGCTGCACATGGTGCACCGAGGCACGGATGCCGGTGGTGCGGTCGGACAGGATCTCCAGCTTCAGCGCGCTGGGCAGCGAGGCCGACAGCTCGGGCAACTCTTTCTTGATGGCATCGACCGTGGCGATGACGTTGGCGCCGGGTTGGCGCTGCACGTTGAGGATGATGGCGGGGTGTACTTGGTGAGCCGCCACGCCAGGCACTGGCGTGTCCTCGCGGCCCGGCGCGGCGCGGTGCTCGTCTTCTGCCGCAGCCTTGAGCCCGGCCCAGGCGCCGAGTTGTGTGTTCTCCGCGCTATCCACCACCTTGGCCACTTCGCGCATACGTACCGGCGCGCCGTTCTTCCACGCCACCACCAGGTTGCTGTAGTCGGCCGCCGTGACCAGTTGGTCGTTGGAGTTGATGGTGTAGGCGCGTTTCGGGCCGTCGAAGCTGCCCTTGGCGCTGTTGGCGTTGGCGGCGGTGATGGCGCTGCGCAGGGTGTCCAGGCCAATGCCCACCGATGCCAGCGCCTGGGTGTCGGCCTGTATACGCACCGCCGGCCGTTGCCCGCCGGAGAGTGTGACCAGTCCCACGCCGCTGACCTGGCTGATCTTCTGCGCCAGCCGGGTGTTGACCAGGTTTTGCACCTCGGTCAGCGGCAGGGTGTCGGAGCGCACGGCCAGCGTGAGTATGGGCGAATCGGCCGGGTTCACCTTGGCGTAAACCGGCGGCGCAGGCAGGTCGGCCGGCAACAGCGAGTTGCCGGCGTTGATGGCGGCCTGTACCTGTTGCTCGGCCACATCCAGGGTCTGGTCCAGCGCAAACTGCAGCGTGACGATGGAGACACCGGCTGCGCTGGTGGAGCTCATGCGGTTCAGCCCGGCCATCTGGCCGAACTGGCGCTCCAGCGGCGCACTCACGGTGCGGCTCATGACTTCGGGGCTGGCCCCGGGGTACAGCGTCTGCACCTGGATGGTGGGGTAATCCACCTCGGGCAACGCCGCCAGCGGCAGGAACTTGAAGCCCAGCAAACCGGCCAGCACAATTGCCACCATCAGCAGGGCCGTGGCCACCGGCCTTTCAATAAACGGGCGCGAGGGACTCATGCCAGCCCCCCACAAACCTCAAGAGAAAAAGGCCATTCAGGCAACGGCAGAATGCGCAATAAGCTCTTCATTTGATAGCAAACTCGCATGCCATCAACGGGCCGGGGCCGAGGCTGCCGCGGCTGGCGCCGAGGCGGCGGCTTCGGCGGGTGCAGCGCCCGCGCCAGCACCGGGCCGGCGGCCACTGCGCGGACCTGAAGCACCATTGCGCGGCCCCATGGCACGCGGCTTCTCGCCCTGCAGCGTCACCATGGAACCTTCGCTCAAGCGGTCGCCGCCCTCGGTGACGACAATTTCACCGGCCTTCAGGCCTTCGGTGATCTCGGTCTCGTTGACTGTGGAGATACCACGTTTGACCTGGCGCACTTCCACACGCCGGTCGGCCTGCACCACGTAGACAAAGCTGCCCGTGGGGCCGTTGCGCACGGCGGTCACGGGCACCACCAGCGCGTCCACGGTGCGCAAGGTCATGCGCACGTTGACAAACTGGTTCGGGAACAAGTTGCCCTGGGTGTTGGCAAAGCGGGCCTTGGCCTTCACCGTGCCGGTGGTGGTGTCTATCAGGTTGTCCAGCGTGGAGAAGCTGCCGGTGTCGAGTGTGTCGCGGCGGTTGCGGTCGATGGCGACCACGGCCATCTGCCCCTTGGCGTTCTTGCCACCCGCAGTTTTGCTGCCAAGCACCTGGCGCTGTATGTCCGGCACCTGGTCCTGCGGCACGGCAAACTGCACATCGATGGGCGTCATCTGGGTGATCACCGCAATACCGGTGGTGGCATTGGCCGTGACGGTGTTGCCCGCGTCCACGCTACGCAGGCCAATGCGGCCCGACACCGGGGCGGTGATGCGTGTGTAGTCGAGGTTCACGCGGGCCGTGGCTTCAGAGGCTTTGTCGGACAGCACCGTGCCCTCCAGCTGCTTCACCAACGCGGCCTGGCTATCCACGTCCTGCCGGGCGATGGAGTCCTGGCCCAGCAGCGTGTTGTAGCGCGCCAAGGTCACGCGTGCGGCCTCCAGCTGCGCTTCGTCACGTTGGCGTGTGCCCTGGGCCTGCATCAGCGCCTGCTCGTAGGTGCGCGGATCGATGCGCGCCAGCAGTTGGCCCTTTTGCACCATCTGCCCTTCTTCAAACAGGACTTCGGCCAGCACACCGCCAACCTGCGCCTTGAGTGTCACCGTGGCCACCGGTGTCACCGTGCCCAGCGCATCCAGCGTCACGGGCAATGCCGTCTGGCGCACCGTGGCGCTGCCCACCGTGACGGTGAACGAGCCGGCACCTGGGCCTGGGCCTCCAGGCCCACCCGGCCGCCCCGGCCCGCCCATGCCCGTGGGGCCGGCGGCGGGACGGTGTGTCAAATACCAGGCCAAGCCCGCCAAAGCCAGCACCAGCAAAAGCGACAGGCTCCAACCTACCCAGCGCCGGCGACGCATGGGCGCCTGTGCGGCGGGCACAGCGAGTGCGTGGGATTCAGAAGCGGTGGCAGGCGATACGGGCACAGGATGGTCCATGAAGCAGAGGTGAAAGCGTCAAGAAATAAAGACGAAACCGAACATTCAGCATGTCCGAGTAAAACAGTTGTTTGTTGCAGTGTTGCCCGGCTGATCGTAAACCAGCAGTAAAGGCTGCGCCCCTGGACTGGTGCAGGGGAAACCCGGCGCCACGGACGCTAGACGATCAGCGCAGACAAGGCCGTCTTCAAGGCCTCGGGCAAAGGCGTGGGGCGGCGGCTTTGGCGGTCCACATAAACGTGGATGAAATGCCCACGCGCGGCCGTCCACTCCGCGCCCTCGGCGAACAGGCCGATCTCATAACGCACACTGCTGCTGCCCAGTCGGGCCACACGCAGACCGGCCTCGACTTTTTGCGGAAACGCCAACGAAGCGAAATAGTGGCACTGCGTTTCCACCACCAGGCCTATGGTGCTGCCGTGTTCGATGTCCAGCGCACCCTGGGCGATCAGGTAGGCGTTGACCGCCGTGTCGAACCAGCTGTAGTAGACAACGTTGTTCACGTGGCCGTAGGCATCGTTGTCCGCCCAGCGTGTCTGTATGGGTGAGAACACGCGGTAGGCGCAGCGTGCTTCGGCAACGGCTTTCGCCGGAACCGGGCTATGGGCGGGGGTTTGGGAACTCATGTTTCCATTTTGCCCGCGCCTTGTGTCTACGCAAAAAAGACCGGGATTAGAACGCTGCCCCTAATCATGTTGCATTGCAGCAAAAAAGCTTGCACCGAAAAAATGCATCCCTATAATTCAACCTATGCTGCACTGCAACATAGCTTTAAAGCTCAAGACGGCGCAGTAAGTGAAGATGTTTTTCTAACTTAACTGGAGATTTTTGATATGTTGACCGCAGAACAAGTTTTGGCCGCACAAAAAGCAAACATTGAAACCTTGTTTGGCTTGACCACCAAGGCCTTTGAAGGCGTTGAAAAACTGGTCGAACTGAACGTGACGGCCTCCAAGGCTGCCCTGGGCGAAGCCGCTTCGCACACCCAAGCCGTTCTGAGCGTGAAAGACGCACAAGAACTGCTGGCCCTGCAAGCCAGCCTGATGCAACCTCTGGCCGAAAAGACTGCCGCCTACAGCCGTCATCTGTATGACATCGCCCAAGGCGCCGGTGCCGAGTTCACCAAGGCTTTCGAAGGCCAAACTGCTGACGCACAAAAGAAGTTCGCCAGCCTGGTGGACAACGCTGTGAAGAACGCTCCTGCCGGCTCCGAATCCGCCGTTGCACTGATGAAGACCGCCGTGGCCACCGCCAACAACGCTTATGAGTCCGTGCAAAAGGCCGTGAAGCAAGCCAGCGACGTTGCCGAAGCCAACTTCAAGGCGGCCGCTGCTACCGCAACGACCGCTGCCAAGAAGCGTTAATTCAGGCGTCGCACGGCTGCTGATCAGTTGAAGAGGGCTGCGGGCCTGCATCTGCCACCAGATGTCAGGCCAGCACCGCGGAGTTTGAAGTCAGCCCTCTTGGGTTTCGTTCAAGTTGTCTCCTCGGGTCTTTCAGAGCTTCAGGCTCAGGGCCCCTTCAAGACCCCATCACTTGCCGTGGTGGGGTTTTTTTTCGCCTACTCGCTGACGCCCGGCTCCGCCTGCAGCCGCCGAAAAGTCTGACCCACCGCAGCCGCCAGATCGTCGTCATGCGTCACCAGCAGCAGTGCCGCGCCGCACTCGTCCACCGCGTCCAGTAGCACCGCCATGGCCTCCTGCTGCGACACCGGGTCCAGGCGCGAGGTCGGTTCGTCGGCAAACAACAGCGCCGGCCGGGCGGTCAACACCCGTGCCAGCGCCACCCGTTGCAACTCGCCACCCGACACCTCGCTTGGCCGGCGCGCCAACAATGCCTCGGGCACCCCCAAACGATTCAGGCGCTGCAATACCGTAGACCAAGGGCAAACATGGCGCTTGGCCACGTCGCGCAATGTCCGCTCCAAACTGACGCGCGCGGCGAACGAGGCGACCGGATCTTGGTAGAGCTTTTGAAACGCCGTGGGCGCCAAGCCAGCCACGCGCCGCACCTGGCCACGGTCGGCCGGCAGCAAACCGAGCAATACCTTGCCCAAAGTGCTTTTGCCCGTGCCGCTGGGGCCTTGCAACACCATGCGTTCACCGGCGCGCAGGTGCAGGTCGACGCCGTCGAACAAACGGTTTTCACCGTAAGACTTGGCCAGGTCTCGCCCGTGCAACAAGGTGGCGCCCGGCAAACGCGGCGCGCGCTTGGACCAGCGAGCCGGGTCGGCGGCCACAAGCTGCCGCGTGAAAACATGCTGCGGATGGGCCAGGATGGTGCGCGCGTCGCCCTCCTCGACCACCTCGCCAGCGCGCAACACCATCAGTTTCCCTCCCAAGGCTTGCGCCACACGCAGGTCGTGCGTGATCACCACCACACAGCCACCGTCGCGCTGCACGGCCTGCAGCATGGCCACGGTTTGGTTGCGCCAGTGGGCGTCCAGGCCCTTGGTGGGCTCATCGGCCAACAAGATGCGCGCCCCACCCGCACAGGCCACGGTGGCCGCCGCACGTTGTGCCATGCCGCCCGACAGCTGCCATGGGTATTGGCGTGCCGCGTCCGCCAGCCCAGCTGCGGCCAGGCCCACACGCGCTTGCTGCTCCGCCGCTTTCACATCCAGCCTACGCACCAATTCGTGTGTCTCTGCCAGTTGCGGCGCAATGCGCATCAATGGGTCTAGCGCCAGCGAAGGCTCTTGCGGCAACAGCGCCAGGCTGCGGCCCCAACGCGGGCGGCGCGCGCGCGCATCGTCCGCCCGACTCACCGCGCCGAGCAGCGAGACTTCGCCACCGGCACGCAGCACATCCGGCAGGTTGCCCATCACCGCTTGCGCCAGCAGCGATTTGCCGGCGCCGCTTTCACCCAGCAGCGTCAACACCTCGCCGGGGCGCAAGCTGAACGACACGTCGCGCAACAAAGGGCGCGAGCCGATGTGCACCGAAAGGCCCTTTACGGCCAACAAAACCTCTGAGCTCATGCGCCCTCCTCGTCCGCACCGAGCAGCATCATGCCCAGCACCAGCAGCATCAACAGCGCCACCGGTGCGGCGATCAGCCACGGCGCTTCTTCGTAGTGCGGTAGAAATTCAATCATCATCAATCCCAGTTCCGGCGTGGGCGGCTGCAGGCCCACACCAATAAAGCCAAGCGCGGCCAAGGCCAGCACCGCTTGTGCAGCACTGAAGGCCAACAGCGTGCCGAGCACCGGCGCCAAGGCCGGCAGCAGGTGGCGGCGCAAGAGGTAAAGCGAGCCAAAGCCCAGCAGGCGCGAGGCCTGTACCGCGTCACCCGCCAGCACCGGCCGGCTGGTGGCGCGGCTCACGCGGAAGTACTCCACCCACAAAGACAACGACAAGCCCAGGTACAGCGCCCAATGCTGGCCCGGTGCCAGCGCCGCAAACAGCAGCACCAGCAGCAGCCCGGGCACGGACATCACCGCATCGGCCAACATCACCAGCGCACGCTCCCACTTGCCACCAAGCCAACTGGCGGTGACACCCAACAGCACACCCGGCACAGCCGCCGTGACCGCTGCCAACAACGCCAGGCCAAGCGACAACTGCGCTGCATACACCAAGCGCGCCAACACGCTGCGGCCCAGCACATCCGTACCCAGCCAATGCGCCGCACCGGGCGGCAACAGGCTGTCGGCCAGAGATTGCTGCGCCGGGTCGATGCCGACCAGCACCGGCCCCAGTCCAGCAAACGCGGCCACCGCCAGCAGAACGGCCATGCCCACACGCCTGCGCCAAACACCACGTGTGCTGGCTGCATTGATGAAGGTTTGTAGAGACGTAACACCGTTCATGCTGCACCTCCGGCGCGCGGCTGCGCCACACGTTGACGTGGGTCCAACACCAGGCAGGCCGCATCGACCAACAGGTTGAACACCACAAACAGGCAGCCCATACACAGCGCCGCGCCCTGGATCATCGGCACATCGCGGCCAAACACCGCGTGCACCAGAGCGTGGCCAATGCCGGGCCAGGCAAACAAGCTTTCCACCACCACAGCACCCTCCACCAGGAACACCGCTTGCACGCCCAGGTAGGCCACCACCGGCACAGCGGCTTGGCGTATGCCGTGCAGCATCAGGGCTTGCCTGTCCGACAAACCTTTGGTGCGCGCAAACTCATATGACGGCGACGCCGCCGCCTCGCGCATGGCACTGCGCGCGACGCGCGCCAAACCGGCAGCCAGGCCCAGGCCCAGCGTCAGCGCGGGCAGCAACACGCTGCCGTGGTGGTCGTCTCCGGCCACCGGCAACACACCCATCTGCACCGCCACCAGCACCATCAACAACAGTGCCAACAAGAACGGCGGCAAGGCGCGCAGCACCACGGCCAGCGCCAGCGTGAGCCTATCCACCCAGCCGCCCACATGCAGGCCCGACCAGATGCCCAGCGGCAAACCCACCACCGCTGCCACCAGCAACGCAGCAGCCGCCAAGTCCAGGGTGGCACCCAGTTGGTGGGTGATTTCCGACCACACACTTTGGCCCGTGACCAAAGACGTGCCCAGGTCGAACCGCGCCATCTCGCCCCACCATTGCAGCAAGGCCAGCCAAACCGGCCGGTCCAGCCCGAGCTCGATGCGCACGGCATCGGCGGCGGCGTTGCTGACCAGGTCGTAGCCGTAACGGCCGGCGGCAATCCGCGTGGCCATGTCGCCGGGCAACGCCCGGGCCATGAAAAAACACACGGTGCCCACCAGCAGCCCCAGCGCCAATACCTGGGTCACGCGGCGCAGCAAGACTGCCGCCCATGGCGAGGTGGAACCCCTTCTGGTTGCAGCGGCCGAACTCATACGCTCCACCCCATTTGCGTGAGGCGGTACGAGCGCTCCAGCGGATCCAGGCTGACGCCGCTGAGGCGGCGGCTCACGGCCACTTGCTGGCGGTACCAGGTGATGGGAATCACCGGCAACTCGGCCTGCAGCACACGCGCCACCTCGGCCCGCAGCAACTGCACCCGCTCGGGCGAAGCGCCACCACGCGAAAGCTCAGACAAAGCCTTCAACAGGGCCTCGCTTTTCCAGCCCATGGCGCCCCAGTCACCACCTTCTGCGCCAAAGTCCTGCAGCAAAGTGCCCGTGGGATCGGGCACCGTGGCGTAGTTGCGCGCGGCCAGCGCCAGTTGCAGGCTGCCGTCGCGGTGACCCAGCGGGATGTCACCCGAATTGCCCACGTTGACCTGCACCGCAATACCGGCCTGGCGCCACTGCTCCTGCAATGCCGAGGCGATGATGGGCAGTTCCGGCCGGTCAGGAAAGGTGCGCAAACTCAAACGCAAGGCTTGGCCCGCAGCGTCACGCAAACCATCAACAGAGCGTTGCCAACCGGCCTCCGTCAGCAACTTTGCTGCGGCGACCGGGTCGTGCTGCAGCGGGGCCACAGCCGCGTTGTGCCAGCCTTTCAAACTCGGCGGAAACAGTTGGCTGGCGGCGAGCTCGGGGTCACGCAGCAAGGCTTTGGCAATGCCCGCGCGGTCGACGGCCAGGCTCAAGGCTTGGCGCACGCGCAGGTCTTGCAGCGCTGGCAAACCGGCGTTCACTTTCAGAATCACGGTGCGCGGCAGCGTGACCGATTCAATGCGCAACTGGCGCCGTGTGCGCAAGCGGGTCAGGCTGGCGGGGTCAAGGCCAAAAGCCAGATCGGCCTGCCCGCCCTCGGCCATCAATGCGCGGGTTTCGGCCCGGCCAGCCGCCAGATAACGCACCCGTTCAATCAGCGGCCTGGCACCATCAAAGCCCTCGAACACCGCCACTTCCACACTTTGCGGCGGCGTCAGCGCCACCACCTTGTACGGCCCGCTGCCAATGACGGTACGCACACTGCCATCGGCCGCAAAGCTGGCCGGCGCCAATATCTGTGTGCTGCTATGGGCCAGCAACGCTGGCAACCCGCCATAGGGCGAGGCCAACTGCAGCAGCACCACACCCGGGCCATCGGCTGCAATCGATTGGATGGGCGCCTGGCTCAGCAACGCGGGCGCCACACGCGCCGCCTGCAGGCAACGCACCACGGCCGCAGCGGTGACGGCTGTGCCGTCGTGAAACCGCGCCTTGCTGCGCAATACAAAACGCCAGCGCAGGCCGTCGGCAGACACGCTCCAGCGCTCGGCCAGGGCCGCAGTGGCTGTGCCGTCGTCGCGCGCATCGACCAGGGTTTCGGCCACCTGCAAGCGCGTGAAAACATAGCCGCTGCTGGCGGGCGCCAGGCCTGAGATTTCCCAGGGGCCGACAATTTGCAGCGGGCCACGCGCAGGCTCGGCGGCCAAGGCTTTGGGCGCGGCGGCCAGCGCCGAACCGGCCGCAGCCAACTGCAGCGCCTGACGCCGTGTGACGGCGCAGCTGCGGAGAGATGAAAGATTTTTGGCGAAAACAGCCATGGTCAACCCAATACAAGATGTGTCCGGCCCGGTGAGGGACAACAACACGCGCCAGGCGCACACAGGCGCACACAGGCGCACATAGGCGCCCACGCCCAGTCCCAGCTGCGGGCCATCAAAAAGAAGGAACGAAATCAACGGCGCGGCCAGAAGGGCGCGCGCCGGATGCGCTTCAAGCGCAGATCAAGCGTTGCTCAAACGCTGCTTTGCGGCGGATCGCGGGCCGCAAAAGGCCAATGCCTGGGGCCGGGCACAAAGGCCACGGCAGCAGGCCGTTGCGGCTGGGCCGCGGGGGCGATTGCAGCAGACCAGGCAACACCGGTCGCGGGCAGGTCTGCGGCTTGCGCAAAAGCTAGGCACCAGGCGCACAGGCCGTGGTTCTCGGCGGTCTCGGCAGGCTCGGCGGGATCAGCGCCATCGCTGACCACAGCCTGCGCCACACCGCCCAGCGCCTGCTGCAAATGCCCGGCTTCGTGCAGCGGCAAACCCAGGGCCGTGTTGAAAAACACGGCCAGCAACAGCAGCTGGAGCAGGAGGCGGCGAATCGACATGGGGGCCAGGATCTTACCCGCTAGGGATGCAAAGCATTGTTAAACCCTGAGGCATGGGTGGCCACAGACCGTTCAGTGCGCTTCGGCTTGGCGCTTGGCCAGCAACTCGGCCTTCAGCTTGGGCAACTGCGCCAACATGGCTTTGCGTCCGGCTTCAATCGAGCGCAGCCGGGCCTGGAAGTTGGCGCTGCCTACATCGTTCAAACGCGGGCGCACCACCACGTTGGCGTCCTGCAATTCAAAGTGGTTGATGCTTTTGCCCATGATGGCGGTGGTCTGCAACAGGATTTGCAGGCTGTCGCTGGCGAGGTTGCCTTCCGGGTCGGCCGAAATATCGACCGCCAGCACCACTTCGGCCCCCATCTGCCGCGCGTAACGCACGGGTACGGGCGACACCAGGCCACCGTCTACATACTCGCGCGCACCAATCTTCACCGGCATAAACACCGCCGGGACCGCGCTCGAGGCGCGCACCGCGGTCGCCGTATCACCACGTTGGAACAACACCCCTTCGCCGCTGTTCAGATCGGTGGCGACAATGCCCAGCGGCATGGGCAGATCCTGGATCTTGCGCGCACCCAATTGCGCCGACACATAACGCGCCAGCGCCTCGCCACGGAACATGCCACGGCTGACGAAGGGCAGCGTCCAGTCGGTGAAGGCTGCCTCTTCCATGGTCTTGGCCACGGTGAGCAGCTGCGCGCCGTTTTTACCGCTGGCGTAGAGCGCGCCAACCAAACTTCCGGCCGATGTGCCCACCACCAGGTCGGGCTTGATGCCCGCCTCTTCCAACACCTGGATCACGCCCACATGTGCAAAGCCGCGCGCTGCCCCACCACCTAGGGCCAGGCCAAGGCGTGGCGGCCGGGTCGCGGTCGCGATGACTGGCGGCGGGGTGATGACGGGCGGCAAACTCGGCGCCGCCGTCTCCACCGGCACCGTGCTGCAACCGGCCAGCAGGGCGGCCACGCCCAGCAACAGGCGCCGTCGGCCCATGGTCGAAACCTGCAAACCCTGAGAAACCTCTGAAGGCACTGTGTGCCCAAACCCGCGCGTCACCATTCCACCAACCTTGCAAAAACCAACCCGCCGACTGCGGGCAACCGGCGATTGTCGCCGCAGCGCGTAAAGGCCACGCAAACCGACTTGGCCACATCACCCACAAAGGCCCAATGCCCAATGGCATTCCCCGGATAAATCAGGGTTGCCCTCCATGCACAGTGCATCGCGTTTTATAGTTGGGGGCTGTTCAGCACAACTCCCCAACACCTATGAAAACCAAAGCCGCTGTCGCCTGGAAATCCGGCGCTCCCCTGACCATAGAAACCGTGGACCTGGAAGGCCCGAAATTCGGTGAGGTTTTGGTCGAGATCAAAGCCACCGGCATCTGCCACACCGACTACTACACCTTGAGCGGCGCCGACCCCGAAGGCATCTTCCCCGCCATCCTGGGCCATGAAGGCGCGGGCATTGTGGTCGACGTGGGCCCCGGCGTGACCACGCTGAAAAAAGGCGACCACGTCATTCCGCTCTACACCCCCGAGTGCCGCCAGTGCAAGTTCTGCCTGAGCCGCAAAACCAATCTGTGCCAACTGATTCGTGGCACACAAGGCAAGGGCCTGATGCCCGACGCCACCAGCCGCTTCAGCCTCGATGGCAAGCCTATCTTCCACTACATGGGCACGTCGACCTTCAGCAACTACACCGTGGCGCCTGAAATCTCGCTGGCCAAGATCCGCGAAGACGCACCGTTCGACAAGGTCTGCTACATCGGCTGCGGCGTGACCACCGGCATAGGTGCCGTGTTGTTCACCGCCAAGGTCGAGGCCGGCGCCAACGTGGTGGTGTTTGGCCTGGGTGGTATTGGCCTGAACGTGATCCAGGGCGCGAAGATGGTGGGCGCAGACAAGATCATCGGTGTCGACCTCAACCCCGAGCGCGAAGCCATGGCGCGCAGCTTTGGCATGACCCACTTCCTCAACCCCAAGGACATTGAAGCCGCTGGCGGCAACATCGTCGACGCCATCGTGCAACTGACCGACGGCGGCGCCGACTACAGCTTCGAGTGCATTGGCAACACCAAGGTGATGCGCCAGGCTTTGGAATGCACACACAAGGGCTGGGGCCGCAGCATCATCATCGGTGTGGCCGAAGCCGGTGCCGAAATCAGCACCCGCCCGTTCCAGTTGGTGACCGGCCGCAAATGGGAAGGCTCGGCCTTCGGCGGCGCACGTGGCCGCACCGACGTGCCAAAGATCGTCGACTGGTACATGGAAGGCAAGATCAGCATAGATCCGCTGATCACCCACACCATGCCGCTGGAAGACATCAACAAGGGCTTCGATTTGATGAAGAGCGGCCAATCGATTCGCGGTGTGGTCTTGTTCTGATGGAAGCACTGGAACTGTTGAGCCAGCACGCCTGCTTTGGCGGCGTGCAGCGCTTCTACAAACATGGCTCCACGCAGATCGGCTTGCCGATGCGCTTCTCGGTCTATCTGCCGCCGCAAGCCGAGCAAGGCCCGGTGCCAGCGGTGATGTTCCTCGCTGGCCTCACCTGCACCGAAGAGACCTTCATGGTCAAAGCCGGTGCGCAGCGCCTGGCGGCCGAGTTGGGCCTGGCGTTGATCTGCCCCGATACCAGCCCGCGCGGCGCCAACGTGCCGGGCGAGGCCGATGCCTGGGACTTCGGCGTGGGTGCGGGCTTCTACCTCGACGCCACCCAGGCGCCGTGGCAAGCCCACTGGCGCATGGAAAGTTATCTGCTCAAGGAGTTGCTGCCCCTGGTCGGCAGCGCTTTGCCCATAGACCTGCAACGCCTGGGCTTGTTCGGCCATTCCATGGGCGGGCACGGCGCGTTGACGCTGGCACTGCGCCACCCAGGCGTGTTCCGTTCGCTGTCGGCGTTTGCACCGATCTGCGCGCCTAGCCAATGCCCATGGGGAGTGAAGGCGTTCAGCGGCTACCTGGGCGACGACCGCCAAGCCTGGGCCGCACACGATGCCACGGCCTTGATGCAAAGCCAAAAGCAGGCACCTTACCCCGGCGGCATCTTGATCGACCAAGGCCTGGACGACAAGTTCTTGGCCGAACAATTACACCCGCATTTGTTTGAAGCCGCGTGTACCGACGTGGGCCAACCGCTGACGCTGCGCCGCCACGCAGGCTACGACCACGGCTACTACTTCATCGCCACCTTCATGGCCGACCACCTGGCACACCACCAGCACGCGCTGGCGGCATAGGCCTAGGCAGGTTTAGAAAAGCGAGTCCTGGCCGTGCAACGCGGCCGGGCGAAAACGGCTCAGGTCCGTCTCGCTACGCTGCCGGTTCAGTCCCAGCTTGGCACAGGTTTTCTCGAAACGCTGGCGGATCAGGTCAGCCCACAGGCCTTTGCCCTTCATGCGCGAGGCAAAGTCGGCTGCGTAGTCTTTGCCATTGGCGCGTTGTGCATCGCTCAAATCATGCAGATCCTGCACCCGCGCCATGATGCGTTCGGCGCGCTGCGGGTAATGCAGCGACAACCACTCGCGGAACAGGGGCGCCAATTCCCAGGGCAGGCGCAGCACGGTGTAGAAGGCGCTGCGCGCACCGGCCTCATAGGCAGCGGCCAGCACCTGCTCCATGTCGTCGTTCACAAACGGAATCTGCGGCGCCACACTCACACCCACCGGTATGCCCGCCTCGGCCAGGGTGCGAATGGTGCGCAGCCTTCTATGTGGTGCGGCAGCGCGCGGCTCCAGCTTGCGCGCCAGGTCGGCATCCAGCGTGGTGATGGTCATGTAGACCGCCGCCAAATGCTGCGCCGCCATGGGCGCGAGCAAGTCCAGATCACGCTCCACGCCACTGCCCTTGGTGACAATGGCCAGCGGGTGCTGGCAGCGCTGCAGCAATTCGACCGCGCCGCGCGTCAGCCGCAGTTCGCGTTCTATAGGCTGGTAGCCATCGGTCACGGTGCCGATGGCGATCATGCGCGGCAGGTAACGCGGCGAGGCCAGCTCACAGCCCAGCACCTCCACCAGGTTGCGTTTGGCGATGAGCCGGGTTTCAAAGTCCAGCCCGGGCGACAGGTTCAGGTAACTGTGGCTAGGCCTTGCGTAGCAATAAATACAGCCATGCTCGCATCCACGGTAGGGGTTGAGGCCGTAGTCGAAATAAATGTCGGGTGAGCTGTTGCGGGTGATGACGCTTTTGGCATCTTCAAACCTCACCTGCGTGGCCGGGCGCGCTGCCTCTTCGCCGTCCGCCGTTTGCACGGCTTCTTCCAGCGTGCCCCAGCCGTCGTCGAAATCGGCACGAGCATCGGACGAAAAACGGTGCGCGATGGCAGACGCGGCACCACGCCCCTTGATGGCGTGCAGTGGCAAACGAACATCAGCCATGCGGCCCCCTGGAAGATTGATAACTGTAATTTTATACAGTAATTTAAAAACTTCCAGGAAATTGCCGCCCTTGGCCTATCGCCTACAACACCATCAAGCCGTCAGCCGCGCCATGCCAGGTACCACGCCATCCACGCGGAACACTGCCACCGATTGCACCAACTGCGCCGCTTGGGATTCAAGCGAACCCGTGGCGGCTGCGGCCTCTTCCACCAACGCGGCGTTTTGCTGGGTCACACGATCCATTTGAGAAATGGCTTCATTCACCTGCTCCAAACCTTGGGTCTGCTCTTGGCTGGCGACACTGATTTCACCCACGATATCCGACACGCGGCTCACACCCGCCACCACCTCGCGTATCACCACACCGGCCTCTTCCACCAGGCGATTGCCTTCGTTCACACGCTGCACCGAGTCCGCAATCAGCACCTTGATCTCTTTGGCCGCCGTGGCGCTGCGCTGCGCCAGGGTGCGCACTTCGCTGGCCACCACGGCAAAACCGCGCCCTTGTTCACCGGCACGGGCGGCTTCTACCGCAGCGTTCAGCGCCAGGATGTTGGTCTGGAACGCAATGCCGTCGATCACGCTGATGATGTCGACAATCTTGCGCGAGGCCGCGTCTATGCCGCCCATGGTGGCCACCACATTGCCGACCACCTCACCGCCGCGCGCGGCCATGTCGGACGAAGACCGTGCCAGTTGATTTGCCTGGCGGGCGTTGTCGGCGTTCTGCCGCACGGCCGAAGTCATTTGCTCCATCGAAGCCGCCGTTTGCTGCAGCGCGCTGGCTTGTTCTTCGGTGCGGCCAGACAGGTCGAGGTTGCCGCTGGCGATTTCGCTAGATGCCAGCGCAATGCCCTCGGCGCCTCGGCGCACCTGGCCCACGGTGGTGCGCAGTTGTTCACCCATCAAGCCCAGGGCGCGCAGCAGTTGGCCGGTTTCGTCTTGGGCGTTGCTGTCGGCACGCACGGTCAGATCGCCTGCGGCCACGGTTTCGGCCACGTTCACCGCCCGGTTCAGGGGGCGGGTGATGCTGCGCGTGATGAAAACCGCCAGCGTCGCTGCGGCCAACAAAGCAACGATGCCCAGGGAGATCATCTGCGTGCGGCCACGTTCATAGCCGCTGCGCACATTCGCTGCCGCCGCGTTGATGCTGGCGCGTTGCTGATCCAGCAGGGCCTGCAGGTTCTCCAGGTAACGCACACTCGCAGGGCGAAAATCGGTATTGAACAAACGGTCTGCTTCTTCGGCCTGGCCTGCGGCTTTGGCCTTGCTGACCGCGTCGCGCGCCACGATGTATTGCTGGCGCGCCTGCGACAAGGTGGCAAACAACGCTTTTTCCTCAGGCGTTTCGAGCAAGGCTTCGATTTGTTTTTGCTGCTCGGTCGACATGCGCGAGCCTTCGGCGTTTTCAGCGGCAAAGAAGGTGGCCAAGCTGGGGTCGGCACTCTTGGCCACCGCCGTGGTGCGGCGCACGCTGGTGTGTATGGTGCGGTACCAGTCGGACACCAAACGTTCCTTGGTCAGCGGACGTTCCATCATGGCGTCGGTTTCGCTGGCGACACTTTGCAGCCGCCAGACACCTATTGCGAGGATGGCGGCGGTCAGCACAATCAAGGCGGAAAAAGCCAAGGCCAAGCGGCGGCCGATAGAGAATTTGGTGTGGGAGGTGGGTGTTTTCATGACCGATGACGCCTATGGATTACCCTAATACAAAGAGAGACCGTTACAGCATCACACCAAAGGCAGCCGCCTCAACAGGGGCACTACCCTAAGCCCACCGCCTCATACCCGCTTGCAATCCCGCCCTGCGGCGCCCAGCGGCAGATGGAGGTCGCCGGTTACCAGGCCAGCGTCACCTGCAGGGTGTCCACATAGGTGCCGGAGGTCATGCCGTTGGTGCTGGTCTTGTTGATGCGGCCATAAACCGGCAGTGTCACGGCCGCACCGGTGCCGGGCAGCGTCACGCCCAAAGCCGTGGCGTTGGCGGGATAGGCGGTGGTCAAGGCGGCGTCGCTGTACACCTCGTACGGCAGGTAGCTGGAGCCCAGCTTCATGGCGCGTGAGCCCGTGCCTACGCTGCCGCCCTGGCCGGCGTTGTTGCCGCCGCTGACCGACACGGTGAGTGCGGTCACATCCGGCGAACAAACGATTTGTGTGGCACCTGCACCGCCCACACCGCCGGTGGCGTTGGCCGTCAACACGCCGGTGAAGGTGCTGGGCTGGGAGCCGAAGTCCAGCGTACCCAGGTTCACACCGCTGCTGCCGGCATTCGATGCACCGCTGATGTAGCAACCGGCTTGCAGCACCATTTGCGCGTTCAGCTGGCCGGCCATGTTGCCTGCGGCCTGGGCGCCAAAAGAGGTCATGCCCAGAACAAGCGCCATTGCTGCAGAGGTAGCGGCGGCGGAAATCTTGGTGCTGATCTTCATGTCCATCTTTCGGTGTGTGTTGCGATGGAATGAATTGTGGTTTTGGGCGCCCAAAACATCGTGACGCAAACGTGAACTCATGGTGGGCCTGGCGTGCCCTTCCCGCCCAGCGCTACACCAACCCGCCACCACATCTGGTGCATGGCGCACCAGGCCCTACACCTGGTCCTGCACCAGTTTGCGACGCGCGCCATGCGGCAGATCGGCGCAACGCGCGGCAAAAAACCCCAGCCTGTGGCCGCAAACCGTGTTCAGCGAGCGCATCGAAAGCTCCAGATTTCCGTGGTTTTTACAGGGCTTTGAGAGGGAAAAACGCTAGGCCAGGCGCATGGCCGCTGGTCCGGTTCAGCCCCGCCCCCGCAGCGGCCATGACAGGCGTAACCAGAGGTGCGAACGCCATGGCATAGCTTTTGCTCATGACTCAGCAGACGTAACGCCGCGTCACACAGTTCATCCCAGCATCCCGGGTCCAGCGCATAAAGGCGTGCGCAATGGTGTACCTCAGTCCCTGATCCTCAGGAGAGACATCATGCATTTTTCCAGCCTCCTCCTGTTTGCCATTTTGTCGGCATGGCTGTACGCATGCCATGTGGCTAATCGCGCTCTGTCCAACGCAGCCATGCGGCCGGACGTTCGCACCAAGCCCCCTCAAGCCGATACGCGCAATCGCTGAACAACGCTGGCCCGTCCTGCTCCGGTCGCAGTTTTTGATTTTCTGTTCTTAAACCTCGTTGACGAAAGCCCCCACCATGCTGTTCGCCTCACCTGCCATCAACGCCACCGGCCCCAAGGCCACCCGCATCGACATGTTCTCCGTGTCGACCCCGCAAATGCGCGCCTTCCACATCACCTGGCTGGCGTTTTTTGTCTGCTTCTTTGCGTGGTTTGCCGCTGCGCCCTTGATGCCGCTGATCCGCGCCGAGTTCGGCCTGACCAAGGACCAGGTGGCCAACATCAACATCGCCTCGGTGGCGGTGACGATTCTGATCCGCTTGATCGTCGGCCCGCTGTGCGACCGTTATGGCCCACGCCGCACCTACACCTGGCTGCTGCTGCTAGGCGCCATTCCAGTGTTTGGCCTGGCATTCGCCAAGTCGTATGAAATCTTCCTGTTCTTCCGCCTGTGCATAGGCGCGATTGGTGCATCGTTTGTCATCACGCAATACCACACCAGCGTGATGTTCGCCCCCAACGTGGTGGGCACGGCCAACGCCACCGTCGGCGGCTGGGGCAATGCCGGCGGCGGTGCCGCCCAAAGCCTGATGCCGCTGGTGGTCGCCGCTTTGCTGAGCCTGGGCGTAGAACAGGCTTGGGGCTGGCGCGCCGCGATGTTTGTGCCCGGTGTGGCCATGGTCATCATGGCCTTTGTCTACGCCCGCTATACCCAGGACACGCCCCAAGGCGACATCGTCGATTTGCGCGCCCAGGGCATTGCCTTGGAATCGGGCAAGGCCGGTGGCATGGCGATCTTTCTGCGTGCCTGCAGCAACTACCGCGTGTGGATGCTGGCCATCGTCTACGGTGCCTGTTTTGGTGTGGAAATTTTCATCCACAACATTGCCGCGACTTACTACGTTGACCAGTTTGGTCTGTCTATCGCCAGCGCCGGCATGGCCGCAGGCATCTTCGGTGGCTTGGCGCTGTTTGCGCGTGCGCTGGGCGGCCTTGTGAGCGACCGCATCGCCACCAAGAAAGGACTCGATGGCCGCTCGCTGCTGCTGTTTGGTTTGATGCTGGGCGAAGGCATTGGCCTGGTGTTGTTCAGCAAGGCCGAGAGTGTGGGTTTCGCCATTCTCGCGATGTCGCTGTTTGGCCTGTTCACCCACATGGCTTGCGGCGCCACCTATGCGCTGATGCCCTTTGTCGACCGCAAGGCCCTGGGCGGCGTGGCCGGTTTGATTGGTGCGGGCGGCAATATTGGCGCCGTGGCCGCAGGATTCTTGAACAAGGCCGTGGCGACACCACAGCAAACCCTGTTCATCCTGGGTGTGGTGGTGGCCGCCAGCTCGCTGTGCGCCATTGCCGTGCGTTTCTCGTCGCAACACAAGTCGGCCGAGCAAAAGCTGCTGGACGAAGCCGTGGCCGCACGCAACGCTGGCGCCTCGGGTGTGCCGGGTTCAATGATCACGGCCAACTAAACAGCCCCACGCTTGATGCATCGGAACAGCACTATGAACAAGCCCAAACTGGTGCTCATCGGCAACGGCATGGCCGGTGTGCGCACGATTGAAGAGTTGCTGAAGATCGCGCCGGACATGTACGACATCACCGTCTTCGGCGCCGAACCGCATCCCAACTACAACCGCATCATGTTGTCGCCGGTATTGGCCGGTGAGCAGACGCTGGACGAAATCGTGCTCAACAGTTGGGAGTGGTATGCCGAGAACGGCATCACCCTGCACGCCGGCAAAAAAGTGGTGGACGTGGACCGCGTGAAACGCGTGGTGCGCGCGGTCGACGCCGATGGCAACGTCACCGAGGCCGACTACGACCGCCTGCTGATGTGCACCGGCTCCAACCCCTTCATGCTGCCCGTGCCGGGCAAGGACCTGAAGGGTGTGATCGCCTACCGCGACATCGCCGATACCACCGAGATGATCGAGTCCGCCAAACGCTACAAGAACGCCGTGGTGATTGGCGGCGGCCTGCTTGGCCTGGAGGCCGCGAATGGCTTGATGCTGCGTGGCATGCAGGTCACGGTGGTGCATGTGAACGCCTGGCTGATGGAGCGCCAACTCGACAAAGCGGCCAGCCAGTTGCTGCAGAAGACACTGGAAGAGCGTGGCCTGCAATTTCGCCTGGGCACCCACACGCAAGAACTCATCGGCGGTGACGATGGCGAAAATAGCGGCCGCGTCAAAAGCATTCGCTTCAAAGACGGCAGCGAAGTCGCCGCCGACCTGGTGGTGATGGCCGTGGGTGTGCGCCCGAATGTGGAACTGGCCGCCAAGATGCGCCTGCACATCGAGCGCGGCATTGTGGTCACCGACACCATGCAAACCGTGACCGACGCACGCATCTACTCGGTCGGTGAATGTGCAGCGCACCGCGGCATTGCCTACGGTTTGGTGGCGCCGCTGTTCGAGCAGGGCAAGGTGGCGGCCAACCATTTGGCGCAGTCTGGCATCGGCCGTTATGTGGGTTCACAAACCTCGACCAAACTCAAGGTCACGGGCATTGACTTGTTCAGTGCGGGTGAGTTCCAGGGCGGCGAAGGCACGGAAGAAATTGTCATGAGCGACACCTTTGGCGGTGTCTACAAAAAGCTGGTGCTGCGCGACAACAAACTCGTGGGCGCCTGCCTGTACGGCGACACGGTGGACGGCAGTTGGTACTTCAAGCTGCTGCGTGAAGGCATGTCCATAGACGAGATCCGCGACCAGCTGATGTTTGGCGAACCCGCCACCAATGATGCCTGACACAGGTTGCCTGTTTTTTCTCTCTCCACACGATGAGCACATTGCCCCCGTCCGGCGTGACCACAGCGACTGAAACCAAATCCACCTGCCCTTATTGCGGTGTGGGCTGCGGCGTCATCATCGAGGCGCAAGGCCAGCAGATTACCGGCGTGCGTGGCGACCCGACCCACCCTGCCAACTTCGGCCGCTTGTGCAGCAAGGGTTCGACCCTGCACCACACCGCCAGCGCCAGTGTGACGCTGCAAACGCGCCTGCTGCAACCCATGCAGCGCCTGCAACGCGGCCAGGCGCCGCTGCCGGTGACGTGGGACAACGCACTCGACACTGCCGTCACAAAATTCGCCAGTGTCATCAACCAGTATGGCCCGGACGCCGTGGCCTTCTACATCTCGGGCCAGTTGCTCACCGAAGACTATTACGTCTTCAACAAACTCGCCAAGGGCCTGATTGGCACCAACAACATAGACACCAATTCGCGCCTGTGCATGAGCAGCGCCGTGGCCGGCTACAAGGCCACGTTGGGGGCCGATGCACCGCCCGCCTGTTATGACGATTTCAAACACGCGCAGTGCCTGTTCATCACCGGCAGCAACACCGCCTGGGCCCACCCTATCCTGTTTCGCCGCATAGAAGACGCACGCGCCGCCAACCCCAAGATGAAGGTGATCGTGGTCGACCCACGCCGCACCGACACGGCCGAGACCGCCGACCTGTTTCTGCCCATACAGCCCGGCACCGATGTGCTGCTGTGCAACGGCATGCTGCACATCATGCTGGCCGAGGGCTGGACCAAGCCCGACTACATCGCCGCACACACCAACGGCTTTGAAGCGCTGCAGGCCACCGTGGCCGAATACACCCCCGAGCGCGTGGCGGCCGAATGTGGCATCAGCCAGGAGCAGTTGCGCACCGCAGCGCAGTGGTTTGCCACCTCGGGCGCCACGCTCAGCCTGTATTGCCAGGGGCTCAACCAGTCGAGCAGCGGCACCGACAAAAACGCCGCGCTGATCAACCTGCACCTGGCCACGGCGCAGATCGGCCGCGCCGGTGCCGGGCCGTTCTCTCTCACCGGCCAACCCAATGCCATGGGTGGGCGCGAGGTTGGCGGTTTGTCCAACCTGCTGAGCGCGCACCGCGACATGGCCAACCCTGCGCACCGTGCCGAAGTGGCCGCGTTGTGGGGCGTGAGCGATGTGCCCGCCAAACCCGGCAAGTCGGCCATAGACATGTTCCAGGCCGTGGCCGACGGCGAGATCAAGGCCCTGTGGATAGCCTGCACCAACCCCGCGCAAAGCATGCCCGACCAGGCCACCGTGCGCCGCGCGCTGCAGCGCGCCGAACTGGTCATCGTGCAGGAAGCCTTTGCCACCACCGCCACCTGCGCCTATGCCGACCTGCTGTTGCCCGCCACCACCTGGGGCGAAAAAGTAGGCACGGTCACCAACTCCGAGCGCCGCATCAGCCGCGTGCGCCCTGCCGTGATCGCTCCCGGCGCCACACGCCATGACTGGTCGATTGCCACCGACTTTGCGCAACGGCTGGAAAAGAAACTCCGCCCGGGTGCGCCCAGCCTGTTCCCCTACGCCGACCCAGAATCGGTATGGAACGAACACCGCGCCAGCACCCAGGGCCGCGACCTGGACATCACCGGCCTGAGCTATGAGCTGCTGGACAGCGCAGGGCCGCAGCAATGGCCCATGCCGGCCGGCGCCACCGAGGGCCGCGCACGTTTGTACGCAGACGGCATCTTCCCCACGCCAGACGGCCGCGCGCGTTTTGTCAACACCGTTTACCGCCCCGTGGCCGAGCCGCGCGAGGTGCGTTTCCCGTTCTCGCTCAACACCGGCCGCCTGCGCGACCAGTGGCACGGCATGAGCCGCACCGGCACGCTGGGCCGCCTGTTCGGCCACGTCGCCGAGCCGGTGGTGCAACTGCATGCACAAGACATGGCGCAACGCGATCTGCGCGATGGTGACCTGGTGCACATCACCTCGCGCCGTGGCTCCATCATGCTGCCCGCGCAAGCCAGCACCGAGGTGACGCCACACCAGGCCTTTGTGGCCATGCACTGGGGCGAAGAGTGTGTGAGCGGCCAGGGCAACAACGGTGAACGCCTGGCAGGCATCAATGCACTCACCACACCGGCCTATTGCCCCACATCGAAACAACCCGAGCTGAAACACACGGCGGTGAAGATCTTGAAGGCCGCCATGCCCTGGTCGCTGCTGGGTGTGGCCTGGCTGCCCGACGACCAGGTGCTGGCCGCACGCGAAGCCCTGCGCGCGCTGATGCCGCGTTTTGCGTTCGCCAGCTGTGTGCCTTTTGGCCGCGAGCGCAGCGGTCTGTTGTTCCGCGCCGCCAACTACGAGGCCGCACCCGATGACCTGGTCGAACGCATCGAACAATTGCTCGGCCTGAGCGGCGCCGACCTGCTGCGTTACGCCGACCGCAAAAAAGGCCAGCGCCGCACCATGCGCCGCGCACGCGAGGGCGACAACACCAAGCTCACCGGCTTTGTGCTGGCCGGCGACACCAGTGCCGAGAGCTGGATCAAGCCGCTGCTGCAAGACGAGTTGCCCGCCCAAGCCTATGGCCGGCTGCTGCTGGTGCCCGGTGCCAAAGCACCTGTGGCGGTGCAGGCCAAGGGGCGCCAAGTATGCACTTGCCTGAACGTATCCGAGCCCGCCATCACCTGCGCGCTGGCCCAAATGGGCGGCAGTGAGGAACAACGTTTGCAGGCGCTGCAGAAGTCGCTGAAGTGCGGCACCAACTGTGGTTCGTGCCTGCCGGAAGTGCGGCGGCTGGTGCGCTCCATCACACCGTTGCGCCAGGTGGCTTGAGCCTAGACGGCTCAATTCAGTACATAACCAAAAGTCATCAGGCATCCGCGACAATCAGGCCCCATGGGAATCAGCCAATACATCAAGGAAATCGGCCGTGGCAAAGACGGTGCGCGCCCGCTCACGCGTGAGCAGGCCACGGACCTGTTCGGCCAAGTGCTGGACGGCAGCGTCACCGATCTGGAAATCGGCGGTTTCTGTCTGGCCATGCGCATCAAGGGCGAAACGGCCACCGAGATGGCCGGTTTTCTGGATGCCACAGCCGTGCGCCTCAACGCCGTGCCGCCCACCGACCGCCCCTTGGTGGTGCTGCCCAGCTACAACGGCGCACGCAAGCTGCCAGTGCTGACACCACTGCTGGGCCTGCTGTTGGCGCGTGAAGGTTTGCCCGTGCTGATCCACGGCACGGCCACCGAGTCGAGCCGCATTTCAGTGCCCAATGTGCTTGAGGCGCTTGGCAGACCTGCGGCGACAGCTATCAAGCCAATAGCAAACGGTGAACTGGTGTTTGCCGCCACCGAGCTGCTATGCCCCGGCCTGAAGCGCCTGCTGGACGTGCGCCGCGTGGTCGGCCTGCGCAACCCGGCGCACAGTCTGGTGAAGCTGATGGCGCCGACCACCGGCGCCAGCCTGGTCGTCAGCAGCTATACCCACCCCGAATACGCCATCAGCATGGCGGCCACGTTTGAACTGATGCAAAGCAACGCCCTGCTGCTGCGCGGCACCGAAGGCGAAGTGGTGGCCGACCCACGCCGCACACCGCAGATGACCGGCTTTGTACGCGGCCAGGCCACACTGCTGCAAGAGGCCCAGGCCGGCTCGCTGGCCAGCGTGCCCGACCTGCCCAAAGAGATCGATGCAGACAGCACGGCGCGCTACATCCGCGCCGTGCTGGCGGGCAGCCTGCCCGTGCCCACGCCCATCGCCCGACAAGTGGCGCACATCGTGCATCTAAGCCAACAAATCGCGGCCCACGAAGCCCAAGCCGCGTGAGCCGTTGAAAAGCCCCACCATGAACAGTCTGTCCTTTCTGCAAACCCCCTCTTCCCTGGCCCAGCCCGGCACCGTGACCCTGGTGGGCGCGGGCCCTGGCGACCCGGAGTTGTTGACTCTCAAAGCGCTCAAGGCGATTCAAGCCGCGACGGTGCTGTTGGTGGACGACCTGGTCAGCGACGAGATCGCCGCCTTGGCCGCGCCCAGCGCGCGCATCGTGCACGTGGGCAAACGTGGTGGCTGCAAGTCCACGCCGCAAGCCTTCATTGAAAAACTGATGGTCACGGCCGCCAAGGAGGGCGAAACCGTGGTGCGCCTCAAAGGCGGCGATCCGTTCATCTTTGGCCGTGGTGGTGAAGAAGTCCAGACCCTGCGCGCAGCCGGCATCGTGGTGCACGTGGTCAACGGCGTCACCTCGGGCCTGGCGGCGGTCACCTCCATCGGTGTGCCCCTGACCCACCGCGACCACGCGCACGGCGTGGTGTTTGTCACCGGCCACGCCAAGCCCGGCGACGAAGGCACAGACTGGCGCGCCCTGTCCGCCACCGCACACAGCGCACGCCTCACACTGGTGATCTACATGGGGGTCAGCGGCGCCCAACGCATTCAGCAGGAACTGCTGACCGGCCTGCCCGCGCAAACGCCTGTGGCCATCATCCAGAATGCGTCGCTGCCAACACAACGCCACGCCGTCGCCACATTGCAGACCTTGCAGCAGACGATTCAGTCCGAAGGCCTGGCCAGCCCCTCGGTGATTGTGGTGGGCGACGTGTTGCGCGGCATAGGCGCGCTGCAGCAGACTGAGCCACTCGCGCGCTCCGCCTGAAGTCAGCTGCAGACGCCGCTCTAGGCGTCTTCGCGGCCCGACTTCTCCATCCACGAGACCAGCTTGGGCACCAGCGCAAACACCACCAAAGCCAGCAAGGTGCTGAGCACTGCCGTGGCCTCGCGGCCCATGCCGGCGGCCACGCCTATGGCGGCGGTCAGCCAGATGCCGGCGGCGGTGGTCAGGCCTTTGACTTTTTCTTCGCCGTCCAGTTTCAGTATCGCCCCGGCACCGAGAAAGCCGACGCCGGCGATCACACCCTGCACCACGCGGCTCAGATCGGCCTCGGGCATGCCCGCCTGCTGGGACACCAGCACGAACAACGCCGCCCCCATGGCGACCAACATGTGGGTGCGCACGCCAGCCGCCTTGCCATGCGACTCGCGCTCAATGCCCAGCAAACCGCCCAGAATGGCCGCCAGCAGCAGCCGCACCATCACCCGTGTGGCCTGCTCCGCATCGGGCAGATCGGAGAACTCGGCCGCAATGGTGTCGCCAATTTTTTGCAGTGTGCTGGACATGGCGGTCGTGGCTCCAAAAAATTAGGAAAAGCGCGCTGGATAAAGGCCGCTCAGCGCCCGCGAGGCTTGGCGCTGGCATAGAGCCACACGCCAAACAACACCATGGGCACACAAAGCCATTGGCCCATGCTCATGTTGAAAGCCAGCAGACCGAGGAAGTCGTCCGGCTGGCGGAAATACTCGGCGATGAAACGCATCACGCCGTAACCGATGGAGAACACCGCCGCCACGCGGCGCTCTGGCCGGTCTTTGCGCGCATAAAGCCACAGGATCACGAACAGCAACAGGCCTTCGAGCAGGAACTGATAGACCTGCGACGGGTGGCGCGGCAGCATGGAGCCGCTTTGCGGAAACACCATGCCCCAAGGCAGGTCGGGGCTGGCGAAGCGGCCCCACAACTCACCATTGATGTAGTTGCCCACGCGCCCCGCCGCCAGCCCCGTGGGCACACACGGTGCCACAAAGTCCATCACCTGCCAGAAAGGCTTTCGGCGCGAATGGGCAAACCAGCACATGGCCGCGATCACGCCCAGAAAGCCGCCATGAAAACTCATGCCGCCTTGCCACACGTACAAGATTTCCAGCGGGTGCGACAGGTAGTAGCCCGGTTTGTAGAACAGGCAATAACCCAGGCGCCCACCCAGAACCACCCCCATAACCCCCAGGAACAAGATGTCTTCCACATCTTTGCGCGACCAGGCGCCCGGCCCGGTAATCGACGCAAACGGCTGATGGCGCAACCGCAAGTTGCCCAGCAGCATGAACAAACCAAAGGCGGCGAGATAGGTCAGCCCGTACCAGTGCACGGCGATGGGCCCGATCTGCAAGGCGATCGGGTCGATTTGGGTATAAGTCAGCATGCCCTTATTGTGCCCGCCGAATGTGTCGCGCCGCAGTGAAGGCCAGGTCGGGCGCCGGACATTCAGCCGCTGCAGTCAAATCCTCGGACTTGTCACGCTGCGGCGCTGCAGCGGCCCCGCATGAACGGCTGGCAACGCACAGCAACGCAAATGCAACTGATTGCAGCTTCCATACCCATACGCAGGCAGAGCGCTGGTACGGGGGCATTGGCGCTACAAGGCGACGAAATGGAGCGACTGAACGATACTCGCGCCCAATCCAAAACCTAGAAGAATGGCACACCATGCAAGGCAACCCACAAGTCGTCGACTATTTCATTGATCTGCTGCGTGGCGAACTCGCCGCGCGCGACCAGTATTTTGTGCATTCGCGCGCCTACGAAGACTTGGGCATGGCCAAGCTTTATGAACGCATAGACCACGAGATGCAGGAAGAAACCCAGCACGCCGACGCGCTACTGCGCCGCATCCTGTTCCTCGGCGGCAAGCCGAATATGAGCCCCAAGGCATTCACGCCAGGCGCCGATGTGCCGGAGATGCTGCAAAAGGATCTGGATACCGAATACGCCGTGCGCAAGGCGTTGCGGGACGGCATGGCGCTGTGTGAAAGTGTCGGCGACTACGTGAGCCGCGACGTGCTGCTGGCCCAGTTGCGCGACACCGAAGAAGACCACACCTACTGGCTGGAAAAACAACTGCGCCTGATCCAGATGGTCGGCCTGCCCAACTACCTGCAATCACAAATGGGCACAGCGGCTTAAACGCCCTGCTGCCCAAACGTAAAAAGCCCCGTGTCGCAAAACACGGGGCTTTTTGTTTGGCGGCGCGTCAGATCGCCAATCGTCAATGGGCCCAGGTCCAGGGCTCTACTGCTTGGGCGTTTTAGGCGAAATCTTGGCTTCGATGTTCGGATCGAACAAGTCGAACTCGATCAGATTGCTGTCCACCGGCGGTGCCGCCGGAAAGCCTGTGACATCGCCAGCCGATGCGTCACGTGGCGGCAAGGTCACCGGCACGTCCTCCAGCAATGGCAGATCCAGATCCAGATCTGCTGGCTTCTCGCGATTCGCCATGACCTGCAATTCAGAATTCGTGAAGTCCAGGTTGAGGTCCAGGTCGATATCCAGTGGCTCGTTGTTTTGTCCGCCGGCCGGCTTGGGCGGCGCTGCCGTATCGTCGATTTTGGCCATTTCCGACATCAACAACATGGGTTGTGTGTGGCTGTTCTGCCCCACAGCAGATGCTGGCTCTGGTGAATTCCCCGCCGAAACTGCGGCCGCCAGACCCGCAGCCGTGATGCTTGGTGGAACGGGCTCAACAGGCAAAGCCGCAGGCCGCCGTGCGGACTTGCCAGAGACATCCTTGGCCAACAGCGTCATGGGGCTTTCCAGAGGACGTTCAGCACCAGCGCTTTTGGCGGCAGCGTACAACATCAACAGGTCGCGATAAGCCGCCAGATCGAACTGTGGCGTGCCGCTATTGCCCGGCACCCTGAACAGCATGGCCTCCAGCGTCTCCAGCCCTTCGGGCGTGCCCCAGGTGTTCTGAATCTTGAACATGGCCGATGGATGCTCTTGCAGCCTGTGTCCCTCGTCGAGGAAGGACGCCATCGGTGGCACGCGGCCATTAAAGACGTGGTTGAAGTCGTCTCGCAGACGCTCATAAGCCTCTTCATGCCCCTGCTTTTGATAGAGCCCCAACAGCTCCAAATAAGCCAGCGGGTTGAGCTCAATGCTCTCGTCTATGGTTTTCTTCAGCAGGTCAATTGCCTGGTCATACTGGCCCAGGGAAACAAAAAACTCTGCATGCTGGCGAACATCGGCAAACCCGTCCACCACGACGTTTCGCGGCTGACCCGGCAAGGCTTGGCGTAGCCTCGAGCTCGGCACAGACGACGGCGTCATGGCCATGGCGGCAGCGCCGGCGGCCGAGACATTTTTTGGTGCCGTCACGGCACTGAGCGCCTGCAGATCGTCAAACACCGAATCCTTGAAGCCCGGTGGGTGCTCCACCACCTCAGGCAATTCCACTGCCATCACCGGCTTGGCCACAGGGGTCGGTGCGGGCGGCTTTGCCGGCTCGGCAAACTCATCTTCATCCACCGGCAACGGCAGATCGACGCTGGAAATGCGGCCAGCGTGTAATTCGGACTCGGCCAAGTCCGACGCACTATGGCGCGACCAATCGGCCACGCTGGCGCTGCTTTTGCGCACGCGGTCCCACCAGTAGGCGGCCACTGCCAGGGCCGCCAGCAGCAGCCCCAGCAAGCCATACACCACGCTGCTGCTGTAGCGGCTGTTTTCCAGCCTGTCCAGACGCGCCTGGAACTCTTCGTCACGCTTGGCCAGTTGGGCTTTGAGCGCCTTGGCTTCGGCCTCCAGCGTCATCAGACGCTTTTTCTCTTCAGGATTTTCAGCGGGCAGAAGATTCAAAGCACGCCAGGCGGCCGCCGCGTCGGCACGTTGCGGGCTATCTTCAGACGGCGCGCTGAGCATCTCGATCGAAGGCTTGAGCACCACTTGCCTGTCATCCGGCGTCGGCGCCACATCCAGTTGCAGACGCGGTTTACCGGAACTTGGCTCGGCCTTGGGCGGTGCCGGCACTGGCGCGGGCGCGTTGGCCACCACGGCAGGTTTCGGTTTACTCGGGGCTGGTGGGCGGCGCACCGGTGCCTGCGCGGATGTGGCAGCTGCGGCGGGCCGGGGCGCGCGCGCAACCGGTGGCCGCGGTGCTGGTGGCGGCACGTCTTGTACGCCCGGGGCATCGGCCGCGGCCGAGGCCACTGGCGGCGTGGCCACGGCAGGAGGAGGAACAAAGGGTGCGGGCGCAGGCGCCGCCGCCGCGGGAATCACCGTCGGCACCGGTGCCGAGCGCATCTCCACCGGAAACTCGGTCAGGAAATCGTATCGACGTGAAGCATTTTGGCCACACCGCGAGCGCAATACCACACTCACGACCGGTTCGTTCACATTGGAGAAAGTACGCACCCGCAACCGAGCATCCAGCGAGGGCGGCGAGTTGTAAACCGACACCTGGACGCGGCCAACGTCAATACTGCTGTCGCCCAGAAACACTTCAGCGGTGAAACACTGCGGACCAGCATCGTCGGTCTGGTCGAGCCGCACGTCGAACTGCAGATCAAGTGGCTGCCCTAAAACTGCGGCCCCCCTCGCCCGGCCCAGTGACAACGCTGAACTGCCGACGGCAGCCACCAAAAGAGTCGAGCCTAGGAGAGTGGTTCGTAATTTCACTGCAAGGTTGTGGTTACATTTTGTCCTGATTCTGGCACACCATCGCGCCAGCACTAGCAGGTGATAATTCTGAGTATGAATATTTTGTATCCATGTATCGGCATTGTGGGCACAGGCGCCATGGGCCGAGGTATCGCCCAAATTGCAGCACAAGCGGGCAGTACCGTCAAACTGTTTGATACCCAGGCCGATGCAGCGCGCAAAGCCCAGGCCGCGTTGTTCGATCAGTGGGACAAGCTGGCCGGAAAAGGCCGCATGACCGCAGAGCAAGTGACCGCAGCCCAACAACGGGTGCAGATTGCCAGTGTGTTGACCGATCTCCGCGACTGTGATCTGGTGGTCGAAGCCGCTGTAGAACGCCTAGACATCAAGCGCGCCATCTTTGCCGAACTCGAGGCCGTGGTGCAAGCGCACGCGGTGCTGGCCACCAATACATCGTCCCTGTCGGTCACGGCGATTGCCGCTGGCCTGCAGCGCCCCGAGCAGTGCGCAGGCTTCCACTTCTTCAACCCGGTGCCGCTGATGAAGGTGGTGGAGGTGGTTGCGGGCCTGAAGACCAGCGCCGCCGTATGCGCCGACCTGGCGGCCTATGCCAAACAAATGGGCCACACCCCGGTCGCCGCACAGGACACGCCGGGCTTCATCGTGAACCATGCCGGGCGTGGGTTTGGCACTGAAGCGCTGCGCATCGCCAGTGAAAATGTGGCCGACTTCGCCACCATCGACCGCATTCTCAAAGACCAGTTGGGCTTCAAGCTCGGTCCCTTTGAACTGATGGACCTGACAGCGTTGGACGTTTCCCATCCGGTGATGGAATCCGTTTACCGCCAGTACTTCGAAGAGCCACGTTACCGCCCTAGTGTCATCACCGCACAACGCCTGGCGGGTGGCTTGCTGGGCAAGAAGACCGGTGAAGGCTTCTACCGCTACGTCGATGGTGTGGCCCAAGTTCCCGCCGAAGCGCCGCCCCCGGTCGTCGCCAGCATCCCTCCAGTGTGGGTGTCGCCGCGCGCCACGCGCCGGCTGGAGCTGCTGCAACTGCTGAAGGATTTGGGGGCCACCATTGAAACCGGCGCGGCGCCCTCCTCTTTGGCCTTGACGCTGGTGGCGCCGCTTGGCTTTGACGTCACCACGGTGGCGGTGGTCGAGCGCCTGGACCCGGCGCGCACCATCGGTATCGACATGCTGGTCGAGGCCAAGACGCAAAAACGCCGCGTGTTGGCCACCAACCCTGCCACCCGTACCGATATGCGTGATGCCGCCCATGCCCTGTTTGCGCGCGACGGTTCGCCGGTCAGTGTGGTGCGCGACAGCGGAGGCTTCATCAGCCAGCGTGTGGTGGCCACCATCGTCAACATTGCCTCCGACATGTGCCAGCAAGGCGTCTGCACGCCGGCCGACCTGGAAACCGCCGTGACGCTGGGCCTGGGTTACCCGCAAGGCCCGCTGGCCATGGGCAACCTCTACGGCCCCACCAACGTGCTGGAAATCCTGTTCAACATGCAAACGGTTTACGGCGACCCGCGTTACCGTCCCAGCCCCTGGCTGCGCCGCCGCGGCGCCATCGGCCTCAGCCTGTTGCACGTCGAAGAGTAAACAAACTACCTGAGCCTTCACGTCCATGCCCGCAGAACTCAAAAGCACCAGCCATGGCATGACCATGGTGCTCACACTCAGCAACCCCGAGCAACACAATGCACTCGGCCCGGCGATTTACGCCGCCGGTGTAGAGGCCCTGGGTGTAGCCGAAGGCAACCCCGAGATTCGCAGCGTGGTGATTGTGGGAGAAGGCAGGCTTTTCAGTGCTGGCGGCGACCTGCATCGTCTGCGAGCCAACCGCCAGGAACCGGCCGCTGTGCAGTCGGCCAACGTAGAAGCGCTGCACAGCTGGATAGACGACATTCGCACCTTCCCCAAGCCAGTGATCGCCGTAGTGGAAGGCGCTGCAGCCGGTGCCGGTTTCTCGCTGGCCCTGGCCTGCGACATGGTGGTGGCGGCGCGTAACGCCGTTTTCAGCATGGCCTACAGCAACATCGGCCTGTCGCCGGACGGCGGCGCCAGTTGGAGTCTGGCGCAAAACCTGCCACGCCCATTGGCCACCGAGATGTTGATGCTGGGCGATCGCCTCCCCGCCGATAGGCTGCACGCGCTGGGCCTGGTCAACCGTCTGGCGGAACCGGGGCAAGCCCTGGAAGAGGCCCTGGCACTGGCTGAGCGCCTCAACGCCATGGCGCCAAATGCACTCACCAGCATCAAGGAGCTGCTGGGGGAAGCAATGCAAAACTCCCTGCACCGGCAACTCGCTGCAGAACATGGCCATTTCCTGAAGAACCTTTTCCACGAAAATGCCGGACTTGGCATCAACGCTTTTCTGGAAAAGAAGACGCCAAAATTTGTTTAACCAGACCCAGAACGTGGCGACGTTTTGAAGAAACGCGCTCATTTTGAATCACCGTCCCTGGGCGTCACCGCCTAGGGATACACCCGAAGAAGTCACCCAAAAGACACGTCATGGACGAGCCCATTCTTAACATGGAAGAACGCGCAGCGATCAATTCTGGTCGCTGGTTCGCGTCGTTATCGCCCTCGTTGCGGCACGATATTCTTCGATGTACCTACGTCAAACGCTTCAAAGATGGAGAACTGATTGCCGCGCGCGGCGACCCTCCGGAAGAATGGGTGGCCTGCGCCAAAGGTGCCGTTCGAGTGGGTTCCACCTCGGTCTCCGGCAAGCAGATCACGCTCACCTATGTGGAGCCCGGCATCTGGTTTGGCGATGTGGCCATCTTCGACGGCGACCGGCGCACACACGACGCCTATGCCCACGGCGAGACCACGATTGTCTGTGTCGCGCGCGCGGATTTCCGCAAGATTCTGGACAGCCACACCGAGCTGTACGAAGCGCTGTTGGCACTGCAGTCCCGCCGCATCCGTCTGCTGTTTGGTTTGGTCGAAGACCTCAACACCCTGCCGCTACGCGCGCGGCTGGCCAAACAACTGATTCACCTGGGCCGCAGCTACGGCGTGCAAAGCCTGGCCGATCCGGACGAGATCCGCATCAGCCTGCAATTGGCACAGGAAGAACTGGCACAGTTGCTCGGTGCTTCGCGCCAGCGCGTGAACCAGGAACTGAAGCAAATGGAGCGCGAGGGCGCGATCCGCGTCGAACCCGCCGGGCTGACCATTCGAGACCGCACTGCACTGCTGCGCGTCGTCAACGCCGACGCCTGACAGCCGAGAAAGGTGCAGGCGTTCATTTCCCCGTGACCATGAAGCCTGCACCATGACCGATCTCTCCCAATTTGTCGGAACCCGCAGCGCCACGGGCGCACAGGCCCTGGATGCCGAAGCGCTCAGTGCGTGGCTGAGGCAACACCTGGACGGCTTCGCAGGGCCACTCAGCATAGAGCTGTTCAAAGGCGGCCAATCCAACCCCACCTACAAACTCATCACCCCCAGCCGCACCTATGTGATGCGCGCCAAGCCCGGGCCGGTGGCAAAACTGCTGCCCTCGGCCCACGCCATCGAACGTGAATACGCGGTGATGCGCGGCTTGCATGGCACCGAGGTGCCCGTGCCGCAGATGCTTTGTTTGTGCGAAGACGAGTCTGTGCTGGGCCGGGCCTTCTACATCATGGAATTCATGCAGGGCCGTGTGTTGTGGGACCAGTCGCTGCCCGACATGAACAACACCGAGCGTGGCGCCATCTACAACGAGATGAACCGCGTGATGGCGGCGCTGCACCAGGTGCCGTTCGCCCAGCAGGGCCTGGCCGGCTACGGCAAACCCGGCAACTATTTCGAGCGGCAGATTGGCCGCTGGAGCAAGCAATACCTGGCTTCGCAGACGCAGCCGATTCCAGCGATGGATCAGTTGATCGCCTGGCTGCCCGCACACATTCCCGCAGGCGCACGTGACGAGAGCAAAACCAGCATCGTGCACGGCGACTACCGGCTCGACAACCTGATGTTCCACCCTACCGAGCCCCGGGTATTGGCCGTGCTCGACTGGGAACTGTCGACCCTGGGCCACCCGCTGGCCGACTTCAGCTACCACTGCATGGCCTGGCACATTCCGCCGGGTGCGTTTCGCGGCATTGGCGGGCTGGACCTCGCCGCCTTGGGCATCCCCAGCGAAGAGGCCTACATACGGCTTTACTGCGAACGCACCGGCCTGGCCAGTTTCGAATCGCTGAAGGCCGACTGGAATTTCTACCTGGCCTACAACCTGTTCCGCCTGGCCGCCATTCTGCAAGGCATTGCCAAGCGTGTGGAAGCCGGCACGGCCTCGAGCGAACAGGCCAAGGCCTCGGCCGCTGGCGCGCGCCCGCTGGCCGAAATGGCCTGGCAGTTCGCCCAGAAAACCTGAACAACAACACCCCGAGCCCCAAGGAGACCCGCATGGATTTCGACTACTCACCCAAGACCAAAGAACTGCAGGGCAAGCTGCAGCGCTTCATGGACGAGCACATCTACCCCGCCGAGGCCAGCTATGCCCAGGAGTTGGCCGCCAACACCGCAGCAGGCAAACGTTGGACGCCGCTGCAAACCATAGAAGCGCTGAAGACCAAGGCACGCTCCGCTGGTTTGTGGAATCTGTTCCTGCCGGTAGACAGCGCTGCCGCATCGGGCTACGAAGGCGCCGGCCTCACCAACCAGGAATATGCCCCCTTGGCCGAAATCATGGGTCGCGTGGTCTGGGCCAGCGAGGTGTTTAATTGCTCGGCACCCGACACCGGCAACATGGAAACCATTGCGCGCTACGGCTCAGAAGAAAACAAGGCGCGCTGGCTGAAGCCACTGCTAGAAGGCCAAATCCGCTCGGCCTTTGCGATGACCGAACCCGACGTGGCCTCAAGCGACGCCACCAACATCGCCACACGCATCGAGCGCCAGGGCGACGACTACGTGATCAACGGCCGCAAATGGTGGATCTCGGGCGCGGGCGACCCGCGCTGCGCCATCTACATCACCATGGGCAAAAGCGACCCCGAGGCGCCACGCCACTCGCAGCAAAGCATGATACTGGTGCCTGCCGATACCCCCGGCGTCAAAGTCATCCGTCCACTCTCGGTGATGGGCTATGACGATGCGCCGCACGGCCACATGGAGATGACATTTGAGAATGTGCGCGTGCCCGCCAGCAATATGCTGCTGGGTGAAGGTCGTGGCTTCGAGATCGCCCAGGGCCGGCTGGGCCCGGGCCGCATCCACCATTGCATGCGCCTCATAGGGTTGGCCGAACGTGCGCTCGAGCTGATGTGCAAACGGGCCTCCAGCCGCGTGGCCTTTGGCAAACCGGTCGCGGCCCAGACCGTCACACAAGAACGCATTGCCGAAGCGCGCTGCAAGATCGACATGGCACGCCTGCTCACGCTGAAGACGGCCTGGCTGATGGACGTGGCCGGCAACAAGGTGGCCAAGAACGACATCGCCATGATCAAGGTGGTGGCCCCCAGCATGGCCTGCCAGGTGATCGACTGGGCCATGCAAGTACACGGCGGCGGCGGCATGAGCGACGACTTTCCACTGGCCAACGCCTATGCCCACGCGCGCACACTGCGTTTTGCCGACGGCCCGGACGAAGTGCACCGCAACGCCATTGCCAAGATGGAACTCGGCAAATACGCGGTCAGGACCTGATCTCACGCGGCTCTTGAGCGCGGCCTCTGCGGGCGTGCGGGTAGCGCAAATACCGCCGCCTGCAGAGTCCAAACATTTGGCCTACAGTCGGCGACGGCCCTTCACCATGGGCCGGCCCATTGCCAACCACCGACTTGTAGGACGCTGCTCATGATTGAAGTTTTCTCCTGGCCCACACCCAATGGCCACAAAGTGCACATCATGCTGGAGGAGTGCAAGCTCCCCTACACCGTGAAGGCGGTGAACATCGGCAAGGGGGACCAGTTTGACCCGGCGTTTTTGAAGATCAGCCCGAACAACAAAATCCCGGCCATGGTCGACCCCAATGGCCCGGACGGCAAACCCATAGCGCTGTTTGAATCCGGCGCCATCCTGCTCTACCTGGCGAGCAAGACCGGCAAGTTTTTGCCCAAGAGCGACCGCGCCAAATTTGACGTATTGCAATGGCTGATGTTCCAGATGGGCGGCGTGGGGCCCATGCTCGGCCAGGCGCACCACTTTCGTATGTACGCCCCCGAAAAACTGCCCTATGCCATCGACCGCTACACCAACGAAGCCAAGCGTTTGTACGGCGTGATGGACACCCAGTTGGCCAACCGCAAATTCATTTCAGGCAACAGCTACACCATTGCCGACATCGCCATCTTCCCGTGGCTGCGCAGTTGGCAGAACCAGGGCATAGACTGGGCCGATTTCCCGCACCTCAAAGACTGGTTTGACCGCATCGCCGCACGCCCGGCGGTGCAGCGTGGCGTCAAGGTGCTGGCCGATCAGCGCAAACCGATCACCGACGACAAGTCGCGCGACATTTTGTTCGGCGCCACCCAGCATCAGCGGCACAAGGCCAGCTAAGCCTCTCCGGGCGACTCATGTCATGTGGTCTGGCACAGTGTCCACCGGCTGGTTTTTGCCATGGGCATGGGCCAACAGCCAGACCATCAATTCGTCCAGATGCAGGGGCCGGCAGAAGTATTGCCCTTGACCAAACGGGCAACCCAGTCGGCGTAACGCCGCCAGTTGTTCGGCCGATTCAATGCCCTCGGCCGTCACGCCGAGGCCGACGCTTCGCGCGACCGCCATCACCGCACGCATAAACGATTCACTGGCGGCATTGGATGCCAGGTCGGACACCAGACTGCGGTCAACCTTGAGCATGCCAACCTTGAAGCGGTGCAGATGGATCAGGCTCGCGTGGCCGGTGCCGAAGTCATCTATCGTCAGGCGTACACCGCGGGACTGAAGTTCGCGCTGCAACTCCCCGACAAAGGGGGTTTCGTCGAACAGCACTTCCTCAGTCACATCCAACTCAAGCAACTCGGGCTGCAATCCAGAACTGGCCAAGGCGGCGTCCACGATAGGCAACAGATTGTTGTGACGGAACTGGCGTGGCGACAAATTCACGGCGATGGGCAAGGCCACGCCGAAGTGCTGCTGCAACTGCACCGCCGCCGCACAAGCCTGCGCCAGCACCCACTCGCCCATGGCCACAATGCAGCCGGTTTCTTCGGCCAAGGCGAGAAACTGCTCGGGGTACAACATGTCCAGCCCTGGCAGGTTCCAGCGCAACAAAGCCTCTATGCCGCAAACATCACCGCTCAGCAAATCGAGCCGCGGTTGGTAATGCAGCACCAATTGATGTTTACCGAGGGCAGCCCGCAAATGCTCTTCCAGGCCTCGGCGATGCAGCGACTCGGACTGCATTTGCGCGACAAAAACACGGTAGGCATCGCGTCCGTGTTTTTTGGCCTCATACATCGCGATGTCGGCGTTTTGCAGCAGTGCGGCCAGATCGGCACCGTCCCCGGGATAGAGGGCAATGCCCACGCTGACCGTCACATTCAACTCACGCTCGCCGGCGTGAATCGCCGGTTGCACGGCCTCGACAATTTTTTGCGCCACCATGGTGGATTCATTGCGCCCGTCGACATCGCTGAGCACCACACAGAATTCGTCGCCCCCCATGCGCGCCACGGTATCCGACTGGCGCACCGTAGCACGCAAACGCGCGGCCACTTCCTTGAGCACCACATCACCCACGCTATGGCCCAGGGAATCGTTGATCTGCTTGAAGTGGTCCAGATCCAGCAACATCACAGCCATGGTGCGGTTGTTGCGTTTGGCGTGTTCAATGGCCACGGCCACGCGGTCATGCAACAAGGCGCGGTTCGGCAGGTCGGTCAAGGTGTCGTGGTGGGCCAGGTGACGGATGCGGCTCTCCGAACGTTTGCGTTCGCTGATGTCATAGGCAATGCCCACAAAGCCGGTGGCTTTGCCATCTACGCCGCGCATCACCGCCAAGGCCATGTTGACCGCCAGATGTGAACCGTCTTTACGCCTGAAGAGCCACTCACGCTCTTCGGTGAGACCCCGTAAGACGCGGGCCCCCACCGCACCGGTGGGCACCGCCAGCCCCAGTTCCATCGATGCTTGCTCGGCATGGGCCTTCAGTTCCTCCGCAGTCATGAGGGTCTCGGCCGCTGGTCGCCCCACCAGTTCGTCGCGTCCGTACCAAAGCATGCGTTCGGTGGCCGCGTTGGCCGCGCGAATGCGGCCATGCGTGTCCGTCACGATGACCATGAAGGGTGCACTTTGCAGTATGGCCGCGTTTAATTGCGCCATCTCCCGCGTGTATTGGTCGGCGCGTTTTTGCTCGGTCACATCGCTGAGCATGACGACGAAGCCACGCTGGCCCTCCAGCCGCATGACACTGGCCGCCGTGCGCACCTCGATGTCGCGTGCGTCGACGGTGCGTACCGCAGACTCCATGCGCCACGGGGCTTCCATCGGGTCGTCGAGCATTTGCTGCAGTGGCAGCGGTAGCAGCGCACTCAAAGGCAAACCCTCCATCCCGCGCGCCGGATACCCCAGCACCGCCTCGGCGGCGGCATTCGCCCCCAGCACCCGCCCCATGGCGTCGGCCGTGACAATGCCCTCGGCCGAATGCGCCACGATGGCTTGCGCCCAGGCCTCGCTGCGCCTGTAGGCCTGGCCCAGGGTGTCGGCGCGGGTTTCGGCCCGCGTGCGCAACAGAATCAACAGCCCCAGCAAACTGCTGAGCAGCAGAGTCAGAATGCTGCCGATGATCAGCACCGAAGTGGAATGGCGCCACGGCTCGCCACTCTGCTCGGGCAGAGACGTGAACTGCAGCGTCCAAGTGCGCTGGCCATACTCCATGGGCACCAGGCGCTGCAATGGCTCCAGCCCCTTCTCCGGCGCGATCTGGTTGGTGCGCAGGCTGAAGATTTCAGCGTCCGCCGCATTGCGCTGGCCCGCGTAGAGCTGCACGGCCAAACGGTCCCCTTCGGTGCGCAACACGGCGGACATGAAGTCATCAACGCGGATCAACGCGAACAGATACCACTGGATGGCGCCACGCCGGTCCAGCACCGACTCCAGCGCAACCCCCTTGCGGTAGACCGGCATGATGAGCATGGTCTGCGCCACATCCGCACCGAACTCAACCGGCAACACGGTTTTGTCAGAAAGCGCAACGTCTGCGCTATCACGCGCCTGTTGCACGGCCTCCACCACCGCAGGCTGGGCCAAGAGATCCAGGCCCAGCAGCGGATGTATCAGCAGTGGATCGGTGGGTGTGGCGGCGGGCAATGCTGGCCGGGCGCCTCTCTGCGTCGGCTCGGCATAAAAAACCGGCGCATACACGGCACGTTCGCCAATCGGCCGGATGCTAAAAGACCGGAATGCCGCAGACTCGCCGCGCACCCGTCTCTCCAACGCCGCTGATTCACCCCCGCGGACCACTTGTGCCACCCCCAGAACCTGCAGTCCCGGGTATTGGGCATCCAGGCTCATCTGCTGGCCGAACACATGCCATTCGGCACGGCTGACGTCGTCGGAGGCGGAGAAAAGACCGGCACCAGCGCGTAGCAACTGCTCGTTGGCGGCCAAACGCGCGCGCATCGTGCCCACCAGTTGCTCAACCTGCTGGTCGAACTGCTGCACACGCCGCACCCGCTCCAACTGCAGGCTGCGCGTCCACTCGTGCCAGGTCAGCGCGGCGCCGCCAATCAACACCAGAACCAGCATCAGCCACGACCATGACACCACTGCACGACCTCGCGTGAACAGTAAGCTGCGCAGCAAATGGGGCTTCATCTTCGGCGGCGGGCAGGGGCAGATCTAATCTAGAACAGCATCCTACCCGCAAGCGTCTCGAATCCCAAGGCGAAGCGTTGATGCGGCCCCAGGCCCAAAGACAAAAAGGAGATCAGAAGAAGATGGCCTGCCCGACAGGGATCGAACCTGTGACCCTCAGCTTAGAAGGCTGATGCTCTATCCAACTGAGCTACGGACAGTTTTGCTGCAAACGTGCGGCCAGCGCACGTTTCAGCTGGTCGGCAATTTTAGCGTCTTATCGACCGGCCCCGTCACAACTGCACGGCTCGGCCAATAAATTGGATGGGGCCGGTGGGCCGCCCCGTCGGCGAGCCGTTGGCGGGCTCCAGTGTCAACTCGAACAACTGGTTGGGCTGCAGCGGCGGCAACTTGTCGAGCGGGATCTGCAGCGTTTGCCCGGGCTGCACCAGCCCCAGCGAAACCGGGCCGCTCCAGCCGTCGGCCTTGGTCCAGAACTGCAGCGACTTTTCGGCTGGCACCGCCGCACGGCCGGGCTCGCCCAGCGGCACCAGCTTGATTTGCTGCCTAGCGCCGCCGCCCGCTGTTCCACCCTGCACCGCCTGCACCACCCAACCGGGGGCCTGGCTCTGCGGCGCCACCAGCACCACAAGGTAACCCGGTGCGGCCGGCCCCGCCATTTCGCGCTGCAGCAGCACAGAGGCCATGATGGCCGCTGCCGCAAAACCGGTGGCCGCCAGGCCGCGCCAGAGGTTCAGGCTTTGCCACCAGCCAACGGGCTTGGGCCGTTGCGCCACGGCCTGCACGGGGTCAAGGCTCAATTCAATGCGCCGCCACAATCCGGGCGAAGGTTCCACCGGCTCGGCCAACGCAGCCAATGGCAATAGCCGTTCTTGCCATGCGGTGATGGCAGCGCGCAAAGCGGCATCGGTAGATAGACGTTGCGCCACCTCGCTGCGTTGCGCAGCCGACAAGGTGCCCAGCACGTACTCGCTGGCCAGGTCTTGAATCTCTTCAGGGGTCGTCATACCGCAACACCCCCCATACAAGTGCGCAGGCTGTTCATGCCGCGTTTGATCCAGGCCTTCACGGTGCCCAGCGGTGTCTTGGTGCGCTGCGCAATTTCGCCGTGCGAACAGCCATCGACATAGGCAAACAGAATGCAGTTGCGCCGCGCCGGCTCCAGCTGCGCCAGGCAGTCGTTCAACTGGCCCAGGTTGGCGCGCAAGGCAAAGGCATCTTCCACGTCCGCATGGGCATCCAGGGCCTGGCGGCTTTCGACGGCGGCCGTGGTTTCTTCGTCTACCGTCACCTGGCGCGCCCCGTTGCGCACGGCGTTCAGCGCCAGGTTGCGTACCACGCTGTAGATCCAGCCACGGCCCGAGCCGAGTTGTGCATCAAACCGGCTGGCCTGGTTCCAGATGTTCAGGAACGCGTCGTGCACCACGTCTTCGGCCAACTGGCGCTGCCGCACGATGCGCAGCGCCACGCCCAGCAGGTAACGGCTCTCGGTCTGGTAGATGTGTTGCAGCGCCATGCGGTCTCCCCCGGCGCAAGCCTGCAAGGCGCGCTCGTAGTCGAAAGTGTTGGGGGAATCTGCGGCGTTGGGCACGTGGCTTGAGGTGTGTCCGGTGGGCGGCTGGTGCCACCACCCTCGCCTCGTTCGCCGCAGTTTAGGCGAAGCGCCCACGTCTATCCTCGAATGCCCCTAGCTTATGCCGCCTTCCAGAAAATGTAGTCGGCCTGGTACTTCACCACTTCGCGCGCACCCTTGTTGGCTGCGGTGCAGGCGGCGGCGGGCGCTACGCCGCCCTTGGTGGCCACGCGCTGGATGTGTGTCACGCCACTCATCGCCCCCATGCCCATGGCGGGGTTGGCCTTCACCAGTTGGTAGGGGATATTGCCTGCACCGGCTGGGGCCACGGCCAATTGTGTGGCGGTAATCTTGGAGCCGTCCATAGACTCCCAAGTGGCTGGCGGGCCGTAATATTTGCCGACCTGTTTGCCCGCGCGGTTGTTCAGCGCGGCATCGGGCCCGACAAAAAACCACTCCATGGCGCCGGGCGTGCCGGCCTTGTCGCGGCATTCATAAGTGATCTGGCCCACACCCACGGTTTCCATGACCACCTTGTTGCCAGCGGGTACTTTCACGGCATCGGGCAGGCTGTCCTGGCTGAACATGGGTTGCATCGACATGCTGCCGCAAGCGGTCAGCAAAGCGGTGGCGGAGATGGCGGCGGCGACCAGCGTGAGGTTTCGAATCGACATGGTGTGCTCCTGTTAGCAGTTGGAAAAACCGCAGCCTGGTTGGCTGCTACAGGTACTACACGCGAGGGACGTTTTTGGATGCAGTGGGGCAAAAAATATTTTGAGGCCGCATTTCGCGGCTCACCGCTAAAGCGTTTTTGCCAAAATAAGCGCATGCCCAACACCAACCGCCCCGCCCACTTCTGGCTGATGAAGTCAGAACCCGAAGACTGCTCCATAGACGACGCCCTGGCCGCGCCCAACGCCACGGTGCCGTGGACGGGTGTGCGCAACTACCAGGCGCGCAACTTCATGCGGGACGGCATGCAGGTGGGCGACGGCGTGTTGTTCTACCACTCGAGTTGCGCCGAGCCGGGCATTGTGGGCCTGGCGCGTGTGGCGTCTGGGACGCGAGTCGACCCTACGCAGTTTGACCCGGCCTCGCCCTACTTCGATGCCAAGTCGCCGACAGACAAACCACGCTGGTTGCTGCTGGACGTTCAGGCCCTGCGCAAGACGCGGCTGCTGAGTTTGGCAACATTGCGCGAGCAGCCGGCTCTGGCCGACATGCGGGTGCTGCAAAAGGGCAGCCGCCTGTCCATCACCCCGGTGGAGCCGGAGGAATGGCGCGTGATCACCGAAGAGTTGCTGGGCGGCTGATTAAGGCGCCTGGTAAACCAGCACCTTGAGCGACTTGTCTTCCGACACGTCGGCAAACACCGCCGGGTTGGCCACGCGCTGCACAAACGTCAACGCAGGCACCAGTTCTTGCATCTGCTCCTGCAGAAAGGCCACGCCAAGTTCCGGCGCGTTCAGGCACAACATGGCATGGCCGCCGCTCTGCAGCAGCTCGGGCAGGCGGCGCATCAGCCGGGCATAGTCTTTGGTGGCGACAAAGCTGCCCTTCTGAAAACTCGGCGGGTCCACAATCACCAGGTCGTAAGGGCCACCGCGTGTGATCTTGCCCCAGGTCTTGAAGATGTCGTGCGGCAGAAAACTCGCGCCCGCCGTGCCTTCGTTGGCCAAGCCGTTGAGCCTGTGGTTCTGCTGCCCGGTGGCGATGGCACCCTGCCCCATGTCGACATTGACCACATGGTGCGCACCGGCCTGCAGCGCCACCACCGAAAAGGCACAGGTGTAGGCAAACAGGTTCAGCACCTTGAAGCGCAAGCGCCCCGTGGCGTCGGCATGGCCAGCCACGTGTTCGCGCACCCAGCGGCGCCCCTCGGCCATGTCGAGAAACAGGCCGTGGTTTTGCCCCTTGAGCAACTGCACCTTGAAGCGCGCGCCCTGCTCGGTCACCACATGCGGGTCGGGCACACTGCCGGCCAGCAGCCGGGTGTCGCTGCCCCCGGCTTGCCGGCATTGGTACACCCAGTTCAGCGGCTGGTCCGGTGCGAGCTGTTGCCAGCGCCCGGCCAAGGCCGCGCCAATGGTGGCGAGATCTTCTTCCGCCAGCGGCTGAAAACTCGTCAACAGCCACACCGGCGCAAAGTAGTCCAAGGCCAGGTGTTCGCAGCCCGGATACAAGCCACCTCGGCCATGGAAGATACGCTGGGCATCGGTGGAGAGGGCCATCTGGGCGATGGCGTTGAGCAAGGCTTGCATGGGTTTGATGACTGGAAAAATAAGAAAGACGGGGCGCCGCGCTTGGCGGTTGCAGTCCAGGAACCGGCCAGCACAACCAACAGGCGCCTAGAACTGAGAATGCTTTGGACTGTAGCGCAGGCAATACAAGCACTGGCTGCCTGCAGAACAAAAGTAATCTGCGTCTTCCGCCCGAGACGGCGATCACACAGATTGCACTCCGCTTCTACCGGCCACCCGGGCGATCAGTTCGCCGGTCAACCAGCAAAAGCCGTATCGGGCAGGCCGCGCACGCCCGGCAGGCGCAGTGAAAACAGCGCCCCCGACAACGGCGCCGCCTTCAGTGCCGCTTCGTTGAGTCGCACCGAGGCACTGGTGATGTAGAGCGTGTCCAGGTTCGCGCCACCGAAGCAACAACTCGTGGGCCGTGGCACCGGCATGCGGATACGTTGCATCTCGCGACCATCGGGCGCATATCGCACAATGCGCCACGCGTCCCACACGGCAATCCACAGGCAACCTTCTTCGTCAACGGTCAGTCCGTCGGGCACACCGTCGTCAGCGGCGAAGGTGATCAGCGCGCGGCGGTTGGCGATGGTGCCTGCGCGCAGATCAAAGTCGTACACATACACCGTGCGCCGGAAGGTGTCGGTGAAATACATCTTGGTGTTGTCGGGACTCCATCCCAGGCCGTTGGCAATAGTGAACCCGCTGTCCATCTTCTTCCATTGGCCGTCCGGGTCGACGCGGAACAGGTTGCCGCGGTTGGCCGCAGTGCCCATATCGAGCGAGCCGACCCAGAGCCGCCCCATGCGGTCACACTTGCCGTCGTTGTAGCGGTTGCCGGGTCGGTCGGCCTCGGGGTGGCATAACGGCGCAAGCACCTTGGTCTCGGGGCTGTAAGTCATCAAGCCGCCAGGCGTAGCCACCAGCAAGCCGCCCGTTGCCTTGGGAATAGCCAGGCTGACCATGGTGCCCAGCTTGACTTCGGTATCCGTGCCGCTGAGTGTGTCGTAGCGGTGGATGGCCGGCGTGAGGATGTCCACCCAATACAGCGCCCCGTCGCGCGGCGACCAGGTCGGGCACTCGCCCAGCAGCGCGCGCGCGTCCACCAAGCATTCGGCCACAAAGGCGTCCGCGCTTTGTGGCACATCGACCGGCTGCAATGACATGAACTGGCCGCCCGCATTGTGTGAAATGGTGCGTGCTGCGCCAATCACCAAGGTGGACAAATGGTGTGCCCGCGCGCCCGTCAGGCGTTCGGGCCGGGCGGAAATGCTCACCGCGCCTATGGGGCGGCCTTCAATGTCGAAAATCGGGGCCGCGAGGGCTGCGCCCTCCGCTTCGAACTCGCGCATCTCAATCGCGTAGCCGCGCGCGCGTACCAGGTCGAGTTCGCCGCGCAACAACTCCTGCGTGGTCAAGGTTTCCGGGGTAAAGGCCTCAAGCGGCAGCGAGGCCAGCAACTCGCGCTGGCGCACCGGCTCCAGATAAGCCAGGATTGCCTTGCCAGCGGCGGTTGCGTGCAGCGGCAATCGCAAGCCGACCCGCGAGGTGCGGCCCATGTCGCGGTTGGCGTCTTCGGAGGCCACCAGCACGATGCTGCCGCCGTCGGGCACGACGAGGTGCACGTTCTCCTTCACCGCATTGCGCAGGCCGACCATTTCATCCTTGGCGGCCAGCCGCAGATCGAAATCGCTCCACACCTCATGCGCCAGTTCCAGCAAACGAAACCCAAGCCGGTAGGTCTTGGTGTACGCGTCGTAGCGCAGCAGGTTCTCGCGCATCAAGGTCGCCAGGATGCGATGCAGCGTGGCCTTAGGCAGGCTTGCCACCTGCAGCAACTCGGTGAAGGTCATCGGAGCCGATGCCAGCGAGACCAGGTTGAGCAGGCCCATGGCTTTTTCCAGCACGCCGATACCGCCGGGACCAGCGGGAGACGTCGGCAAGCCTGGCCCTGCTTGCGTGGTGTCGGGGGTTGGCGGGCCGGGCTGCGGCGTGGGGGGCAAAGGCGGTGGTACCGGCATGTTTCCAGTCGTTGGCGAAGACGGCGTGCTGCATCCATGCCAGCCCGCAATGGCGTCGATTCTACGGATGGAGACCAAAGGTTCTCCCACACACCCAAAGGGAAATCCCCAATAGTTGAAACCAATAAACGCCAGAACAATCTGCCAAACCGATAAAGTTCCATTCAATGAAACAAATACCCAACATTGATCCATTACAAATCGTCGCCTGCCGGCACTGGAAAGTCAGCATGCCGTTCAGCGAGGCCTTGCATTGGGGTTCCGGCCGGCGCCCGGCGGCGACCCGCTTGCTTGTCGAGCTGACCCTGGCCAACGGCACCAAGGGCTACGGCGAAACCATCTGCCTGCTCGAATTCATAGAACCCGTACTGGTTAACACCATCTTTCCCGTGGCGTTGCAGCACCGTGCGGCCGACGTAGAGCGCTTCACCCGCCATGTGCTGGGCGCAGGCTTCTACCATCACAAACGTGCTGCGGTCATGGCCATGGCGGCGGTGGAAATGGCGATGTGGGATGCACAAGCGCGTACCGTCGCGCAGCCGCTCTCTGCTTTGTGGGGCGGTGTTTACCGTGACAAGGTCGAGGTCGCGGCCTACCTGTTCGGCACCGACGCGGCCGCGCTGCAGACCTCGGCGCAACGCTTCGCCGATGCCGGCTACCGCAGCTTCAAGGTCAAGATCGGTATGGATGCGGCCTCGGACATTTCGAATGTGGAAGCCGTGAAACGGGTCACCGGCGAGTTGCCGCTGCGCGCCGACGTCAACGGCGCCTGGACACCCGGCACGGCCAAGCGGCTACTGGAGCGCCTGCGCGGCTACGACCTGCAGTACATCGAGCAGCCGCTTGAGCTGGACGATCTGTTAGGCCATGCCGAGCTGCGCCGCATGCAGCCGGTGCCGGTCGCGCTGGATGAATCGGCTTACACCCTCGCTGATGTGGGCAACATCGTGCGCGCCTCGGCGGCCGACGTGATTCTGCTCGATCCGCATGAAATCGGCGGCCTGTGGCAAGTCATCAAGGCCGCAGCCATCGCCGAAGCGGTAGGCATTCCGGTCGGGCTGCACAGCGGTGGCGAACTGGGCTTTTCGCAATCTGCCTACGTACATCTGGCCGCGAGCATCCCCAACATGTCGATCTCCATCGATTCGGAACGCTCCTACCTCGCGGATGACGTGGTGACCCACCCGCCGCGCATTGAAGGCGGCTGCTTTGCCGTGCCTACAGAACCCGGTCTCGGCGTGGAGCCCGATTTCACCCAGATAGAGCGCTACGCCACCAACAGCATCCGTGGCGCCTACCTCGACTCCAGCCGTCCGGGCTGGTTTTCCACCAAGCCGGCCTACTGACCCAATGCCGAAGTTTGCGATCTTTCCACCCCCTCCCTACAACATAACGCCTCTTACACCCCGCAAGATGGAGACAACCATGCTGCCCACTCTCAAGAAACTCATGCTTGGTGCCACGTTGGCGCTGTCGCTGAGCGCCACCATCACCGGCACAGCCATGGCCCAGGCTTGGCCGCAAAAACCAATCAAGATCATCGTGCCCTACACCGTAGGCGGAGCCTCCGACATCACGGCCCGGCTGATCGCAGACCGGCTCTCGGTCAAGTTCGGCCAGCCCGTGACGGTGGACAACCGCCCTGGTGCAAGCGGCATCATCGGTACCGACGCCGTGGCCAAAGCCGCCCCCGACGGATACACCCTGGCCTTCGTCGCCAGTTCGCATGTGGTCAACAAAGCGCTGTTTAGCTCGATCCCATTCGATCCGATCAAGGATTTCGCCCCCATCACGCAGACCGCCAACGTGCAATTGGTCATGGTGGTACCGGCCACGCTGGGGGCCAAGTCGGTGGCCGACTTTATCGCCATGGCCAAGGCCAAGCCTGGGCAGTTGAGCTATGCCTCCTCGGGTGCAGGCAGCAACCCGCAGTTCTTCGCCGAAATGTTCAAGCAGGCCGCCGGCATCGATCTGCTTCACGTGCCCTACAAAGGCAGCACCGCAGCACACACCGACCTGCTGGCTGGCCGCACGCAACTCATGTTCGACGCCTTGGCGTCCGTCGGGCCTCACATCAAGAGCGGCAAGCTGGTGCTGTTGGCCGTGGCCGGCCCGACACGCTCGTCGCTGCTGCCGGACGTGCCCACCGTGGCTGAGGCGGGCATGGCCGGATTTGGTGCGACATCCTGGGGGGCGCTACTTGCACCGGCCGGTACACCAAAGGTGGTGATTGACCAACTGCAGCGCGAAACCTCGGTCATTCTGCACTCGCCAGAAGTCAAGGAGCGGCTGGGTGCATTGGGCGCCGAGGTGGTGGCATCAACACCCGAGCAACTAGGCGAATTGATGAAGAAGGAAGAAGCCCGGTACACCAAGATGGTGAAGGATTTACACATCACGCCGGAGTGATGCAGCACCGCTGGCTACAGCACCGATAGCAGATAAGCGTTGCGGCACGGCCATCGTGCATGGCTGGGACCGGGTCAGCAGGTCCACGTAAAACGCAAAGAAGCGTGCGTTGTCAAACCCCTACGCCACCGTCATTTTCTGCAGGCCTGCACCGGATACCGGAGCCGCACTGTAGCCAATGATCTGACCGTCACTCGCTGCATTGGGGTATCGATCACCGTGGCGACCAGCATGCCGCCGAGCCATAGACGTTTCGAAGCGCCATGCCGCCGGCGTTGGTGGTTTGAAAGCACTCCATGACCTGGCCAGGCTCGCACGCGGAGGCGTGAGGTTCTCAGTGCCGTTGGTAACGCAGCAGCCGCCCACGGTAAAGCGGTTCGTCGCCTACCGCCTCCTCGCGCAAAAGAGTGGTCTCTTCCAGCACGTAGCCCAGCTGTTGCAGCCGCCGTGTGAAGGCCGCACGGTTGCCGCGCTCGGGATCAACAATCAAAACCTCGCTCACCGGCATGGCGTGGCGCTCGATGAAGAGAGACAGGGCACCACCCTCGTCGCGTTCATACAGCACGTCGCTGCCCATGATCAGGTCAAAACGCCCTTGCACGGTGGGCGCAAGGTCTTGCCCCGGCTGCTGCGTGGGCACATGTGACCAGTCGCCGTGGCAATAACGCATGGGCGCCAAACCATTGAGACGCAGGTTCTCCAGAAGAAAGCTGCCGGCCAGCGGATGGCAGTCGCTGGCCGTGACCAGGGCGCCGCGCCGGTGGCAAACCAGGCTGGCCAGTGCCAGGCCGCAGCCAATCTCCAGAATGTTTTCGCCCGCTTTGAGCGGCCGCTGTGCCACTGCTGCCGCCAGATGTATGCCCGAGGGCCAGACCATGCCAAACAACGGCCAGTTACCCGAAGAAATGCCCACCGCCAAGGCGTGGCCCAGCGGGTCGCTGAACTGCTGACGGTCCAGCAGGCTGCGGATCTGCAGCGCGGCAACGCCACCTACGGGAATGAGTTCTTGCTTGAGCGCATAGCCCGGCATATCGACTTTCGTGAGCGAATTTGCTGGGGATGCCAGGACGGCATCAAGAGCGCAGGCGCGGATGGGAGTGGGCAGTATGCAGCAGCTTGGGCTGTGAGCAAGCGCCACGCCCATAAAAGGCCGCGCAAAGCTCGGGGCAATGGATCATCAGTGCAGCGCGCGCACCGCCCAGCGCAGCTTGGCAGAGGTGGAGCGTGGATTGCTGCGCTGCTCGTCATATGAGGCGCGAATCGGATCGGCGGCCACGCTGCTGAAGGTGCCGTTGCGCTCGCCGGTTTGAAAGCATTTCTTCACGCGCCGGTCTTCCCCGGAATGAAAGCTCAGAATCGCCACGCGTCCCCCTGGCTTCAGGCAGGCGGGCAGGTTCAGCAGCATCGCGTCCAGCACACCAAACTCGTCGTTCACCTCGATGCGCAGCGCCTGGAACGTGCGCTGCAGCACCTTCTTGGTCTCGGCCAAACGCTCCTCCGCAGGCATGCTGCGTTTGTAGACCAGCTCCATGGTGGCGCGCACCAGGTCGGCCAACTGCACGGTGGTCTGCAGATACTGGCCTTGCAGCGCGGCGGCCAAGGGGATGGCAAAGGGTTCGTCGGAGTTGTCGGTCAGCAGGTCGCGCAGCCGGTGGCGCGTCACACACAGTAGCAGCTCGCTGGCCGACTGGCCGCTGGTCGGGTTCAGACGCAAGTCCAGCGGGCCATCGGCGCGGAAGCTGAAGCCGCGTGCCGGGTTGTCGATTTGCATGGACGACACCCCCAGGTCGGCCAACGCAAAGTCGAAGCCCCCGCCGGCCTGCGGCAGCAAGCTCACCAGTTCGCTGAAGTTCGCACGGTGCACGCTGAGCGCTTCTTCGCCATAACCCAAGGCACGCAGCCGCGCGGTGGTGCGCGGCAACTCGATCGGGTCCACATCCATGCCAAACATGCGCCCACCGGGCTGCACCAGCGGCAGCATGGCCAGTGTGTGGCCGCCAAAGCCAAGGGTCAGGTCCAGGCCGGTTTCACCCGGCAGCGGTTTCAGAATGGCCAGGATTTCATCGACGCAAATCGAGCGGTGCATGCCCGCAGGTGTTTGCCCGCGCTGCATGACTTTTTCGACCTCGGCCGCATGGCGCGTGGGGTCTAGCTCCTTGTACTTTTCTTCAAACTGGCGCGGATGGGTGCCAGCGTAACGTACGCGGCGCTTGTGGGGAGGTGTGGGCTCTGTCATCGGCCATTATGTGGCCGCGCTGGGGCCAATAGCAGCCGGTGATCAGGCCATTCTTCAAATTCAAAAAGAAAAGCCGCGCAGAGCTTGATACATCTGCGCGGCTAGCTACTGAATCAGTAGCAACCAGGCGTCAACCCATCACTTGCGCTGCGGCGGCACGTCGGTGCAGCTGCCGTGCGCGATTTCTGCCGCCATGCCGATGGACTCGCCCAGCGTGGGGTGGGGGTGTATGGTCTTGCCGATGTCGACCGCGTCCGCGCCCATTTCGATCGCCAGGGCGATTTCGCCAATCATGTCGCCGGCGTGGGTGCCGACCATGCCGCCGCCCAGGATCTTGCCGTGGCCATGCGCTTCAGGGGAGTCGTCAAACAGCAGCTTGGTGACACCTTCGTCGCGGCCATTGGCGATGGCGCGGCCCGAGGCGTTCCAAGGGAACAGGCCTTTCTTGACCTTGATGCCTTGTGCCTTGGCCTGGTCTTCGGTCAGCCCAACCCAGGCGACTTCGGGATCGGTGTAGGCCACGCTAGGAATGACACGGGCGTTGAACGCAGCCGCGGCCAGTTCCTTGTTGCCCTGCAGTTCACCGGCAATCACTTCTGCGGCCACATGGCCTTCGTGCACCGCCTTGTGCGCCAACATGGGCTGGCCCACGATGTCGCCGATGGCGAAGATGTGTGGCACGTTGGTGCGCATCTGGATGTCCACGGGGATGAAACCACGGTCGGTCACGGCCACGCCAGCCTTTTCGGCGGCGAGCTTCTTGCCGTTCGGTGTGCGGCCCACGGCTTGCAGCACCAGGTCGTAGGTTTGTGGCTCGGGCACGGTCACACCGTCTTCTGCGGGCGCAAACGTCACCTTGATGCCTTCGGGCGTGGCTTCGGCGCCCACGGTCTTGGTCTTGAGCATGATGTTGTCAAAACGTGGCGCATTCATTTTTTGCCAGATCTTGACCAGGTCGCGGTCTGCGCCCTGCATCAGGCCGTCCATCATTTCCACCACGTCCAGGCGTGCGCCCAGCGTGCTGTAAACCGTGCCCATTTCCAGGCCGATGATGCCGCCGCCCAGGATCAGCATGCGCTTGGGCACTTGCGTGAGTTCCAGCGCGCCGGTGCTGTCGACCACGCGTGGGTCTTGTGGCATGAAAGGCAGGCGCACGGCTTGTGAACCTGCGGCGATGATGGCGCGCTTGAACGCGATGGTCTGGGTTTTGCCCGACTTTTCCTGGCCTTTGGCGCCGGTGGTTTCTTCCACTTGCAGGTGGTTGGCTCCGACAAACTGGCCCGTGCCGCGCAGGATGGTGACCTTGCGCATCTTGGCCATGGCCGCCAGGCCGCCGGTCAGCTTGCCAATGACTTTTTCCTTGTGAGTGCGCAGCTTGCCGATGTCCACCGTGGGCGCACCAAAGTCCACGCCCAGCGCGGCCATGTGGCTCACTTCGTCCATCACGGCGGCCACGTGCAGCAGCGCCTTGGAGGGGATGCAACCAACGTTCAAACACACGCCGCCAAGCGTGGCGTAGCGTTCCACGATCACCACCTTCAAGCCGAGGTCGGCCGCGCGGAAGGCGGCGGAGTAGCCACCGGGGCCACCGCCAAGCACCAACACGTCGAACTCCTGGTCGGCCGTGCCGGCAAAGCTGGCGGCAGGAGGCGCGGCAACTGCAGCGGCAGCAGGCGCTGCAGCAGCCGGAGCGGCGGCAGGAGCAGCTGCGGGCGCAGCAGAAGCAGCAGCGGCCTCACCTTCGACCAACAACACCAACGAGCCTTCCTTGACCTTGTCGCCAAGCGCGACCTTGAGCTCTTTGACCACGCCGCCTTGCGAGGCCGGGATTTCCATCGAGGCCTTGTCGCTTTCGACGGTGATGAGCGACTGCTCGGGCTTGATGGTGTCGCCGACCTTGACCAGCAATTCGATCACCGTGACTTCGGCGAAATCGCCAATGTCTGGAACCTTGATTTCTACGACTGCCATTTCTTTATCTCCACAAGTTTTGCCTGCACCCCATGTGGTGGCGCGGGCCTATTTGTCTGTTTGCTGTGCCTATGCCTTGAGCTTCAACGTGAACACATCCACCGGGCCGGCCGAGTTCTTGTCGAACTCACACGCTGCCTGCACACCCTGCACGGCCAGCTCGCGCGCGGTTTTGGCCGAAGCCCAGCCCGCGTGCATCGCACCGAGCGCAAAACTGCGGCCCGAACCAATGCCCCAGAACTCCTTGAACTCGAACACTTCGCGGTAGCTGTACAAGCCGTAAATGCCGGTGGCATTGGCCACCACCACGCTGAACTGGCTCGATTCGTAAGGGTCGTTGTCGTCTTCCTTGGTCTGCAAGAAAAACGACTCCTTGAGCAGCGGGTGCAGCTTGACGAAGGTATCAAACACCTCGTCTTTGCTGCCCATGCGCAACTGGTCCTTGGGCAAGGCCACCATGGCCTTGCGCAGCACCGGAAAGTGCGCCACCGTGCCGGCCATGCCCACATAGCTGATGCCGGTGGGCGTGTCGACCTTGAAGATCTTGCTGTTGTCTTCAAAACGGTGGCCCAGGCGGGTTTCGCCAAAGGTCACCAGCGTGTCGGCGGCTATCGCCACCTGACCGCCTTTTTTAACAACAACAACGGTCGTCATGTCAGAGCAGAACTCGACGGAAATCGGCGAGCACTTGGCCCAGATACGCGTTGAAACGCGCAGCAGAGGCGCCGTCGATCACGCGGTGGTCGTAAGACAGCGACAGTGGCAGCGTCAGGCGCGGCACAAACTGCTTGCCGTCCCACACCGGTTTCATGGCGCTCTTGGACAAGCCCAGGATGGCGACTTCAGGCGCGTTGATGATGGGCGTGAAGTGGGTGCCGCCAATGCCACCCAGCGAGCTGATGGAGAAGCAGCCGCCGGTCATGTCGGCCGCACCCAGCTTGCCGTCGCGTGCCTTCTTGGCCAGCTCACCCATCTCTTGGCTGATCTGCAGCACGCCCTTCTTGTCGGCGTCGCGCAGCACGGGCACCACCAGGCCATTGGGCGTGTCAGCCGCAAAACCGATGTGGTAGTACTGCTTGTAGACCAGTTGGTCGCCGTCGAGGCTGGTGTTGAACTCGGGGAACTTCTTCAGTGCCGAGACCACGGCCTTGATGACAAACGCCAGCATCGTGACCTTGACGCCAGACTTCTCGTTCTCTTTGTTGGTCGAGACGCGGAAGGCTTCGAGTTCGGTGATGTCGGCATCGTCGTTGTTGGTGACGTGCGGGATCATCACCCAGTTGCGGTGCAGGTTGGCGCCGCTGATCTTCTTGATGCGCGACAAGTCCTTGCGTTCCACCGTGCCGAACTTGGTGAAGTCGACCTTGGGCCATGGGATCAGGCCCAGTGCCGCACCATCGCCACCACCAGCAGGTGCCTTGGCCGCTTGCGCCTTGGTCTGCACGGCGCCGGCCATGACCGACTTGGTGAACGACTGCACGTCGCCCTCAAGGATGCGGCCCTTGGGGCCAGAACCCTTGACTTCCTCGAGTGGTACACCGAGTTCGCGGGCGAACTTGCGCACCGATGGTGATGCATGGGGCAACGCGCCCGTGGGGGCCACGGTGGGATTGTGTGCGGGCACGGCCACCGCAGCCGTTGCGGCAGGAGCCGCTACAGCGGCGGCGGCAGGTGCCGCCGTTGCTGCAGGCGCGGCCGCAGCGGGCGCAGCAGCAGGAGCTGGGGCGGCAGAAGCCACACCGTCCAGAATCGCCAGCAGGTCACCGATGTTCACGGTGTCGCCGAGCTTGACCTTCAATTCTTTGAGCGTGCCAGCGGCCGACGATGGAATCTCCATCGAGGCCTTGTCGCTTTCCACGGTGATCAGCGATTGCTCGATCTTGATGGCGTCACCGGGCTTGACCATGACTTCAATCACGGTCACGTCCTTGAAGTCGCCAATGTCGGGCACACGCACTTCGACCGGGCCGGCGGCCACAGGTGCAGCAGCGGCGGGAGCGGCCGCCACGGGTGCGGGAGCAGGCGCCGCAGGTGCCGGGGCAGGAGCCGCAGCGGCTGGGGCAGCAGCGCCCTCGCCTTCGAGCGAAATCACGATGGAGCCTTGCTTGACCTTGTCGCCCAGCTTGACCTTGAGCTCCTTGACCACACCCGCGTGGCTGCTTGGAATTTCCATGGAGGCCTTGTCGCTCTCCACGGTGATGAGCGATTGCTCAGCCTTGACGGTGTCGCCGGGTTTGACCAGCAACTCGATCACCGTCACTTCGTCGAAGTCCCCAATATCGGGAACCTGAATCTCAATCAATGCCATGTGTTGTCTCCAAAAACAGTGCCGAACCACGCTGCACGCGTGCAGCGGGGCTCAGCAAGGTGCGTCCATCAAGCGTAGAGCGGGTTGATCTTGTCGGCATTGATGCCGTACTTGGTGATGGCTTCTGCCACCTTGGCCACTGGCACTGTGCCGTCTTCAGCCAAAGCCTTCAAGGTGGCCAGCACGATGTAGTGGCGGTTGACTTCGAAGTGCTCGCGCAGCTTGCTGCGGAAATCGCTGCGGCCAAAACCGTCGGTGCCCAACACCTTGTAGGTACGGCCCTTGGGGATGAACGGGCGGATCTGCTCGGCGTAGGCCTTCATGTAGTCGGTCGACGCAATCACCGGACCGGTGGACTTGGACAGTTGCTCGGTCACGAACGGCACGCGCGGGGTTTCCAGCGGGTGCAGCAAGGCGTAGCGCTCAGCGTCCTGGCCGTCGCGGGTCAACTCATTGAAGCTTGGGCAGCTCCAGACGTCGGCCGAAATACCCCAGTCTTTTTCCAGCAGCTCTTGTGCGGCAAACGACTCACGCAAGATCGTGCCCGAACCCAGCAGTTGCACACGTGTGGCTTGCGTGCCACCGGCCTTGCTGAGGTACATACCCTTGATGATCTGCTCTTCGGTGCCGGGCGTGAGGCCAGGCATGGCGTAGTTTTCGTTCAGCAGCGTGAGGTAGTAGAAGACGTTGTCCTGCTTCTCAACCATGCGCTTCAGGCCGTGGTGCAGGATCACGCCGACTTCGTGAGCGAAGGTCGGGTCGTAGCTCACGCAGTTGGGGATGGTGTTGGCCAGGATGTGGCTGTGACCGTCTTCGTGCTGCAGGCCTTCGCCGTTCAGCGTGGTACGGCCCGAGGTGCCGCCCAGCAAGAAGCCACGTGCTTGCATGTCGCCCGCTGCCCAGGCCAGATCGCCAATGCGCTGGAAGCCGAACATCGAGTAGTACACGTAGAACGGCACCATGATGCGGTTGCTGGTGCTATAGCTGGTGGCGGCGGCAATCCAGCTCGACATGCCGCCGGCTTCGTTGATGCCTTCCTGCAGGATCTGCCCGGCCTTGTCTTCCTTGTAGTACATGACCTGGTCTTTGTCGACCGGGGTGTACTGCTGGCCTGCGGGGTTGTAGATACCCACTTGGCGGAACAGACCTTCCATACCAAAGGTACGCGCTTCGTCCACCAGAATCGGCACCACGCGTGGGCCCAGGGCCTGGTCGCGCAGCAATTGCGTCAAGAAACGCACATAGGCTTGGGTGGTGGAGATCTCACGGCCTTCTGGCGTGGGGTCCATCACCGACTTGAACACATCCAGCGACGGCACGGTGAAGCTCTCGTCGGCCTTCACGCGGCGGTGTGGCAGGTAGCCGCCCAAGGCCTTGCGGCGCTCGTGCAGGTACTTCATTTCTGGCGTGTCGTCGGCCGGCTTGTAGAACGGAATGTCGGCGATCTGGCTGTCTGGGATCGGGATGTTGAAGCGATCGCGGAAGGCCTTGATGTCTTCGTCCGCCAGCTTTTTGGTCTGGTGCACGTTGTTCTTGCCTTCGCCAATTTTGCCCATGCCAAAACCCTTGACGGTTTTGATCAGCAACACGGTCGGCTGGTCTTTGTGCTTCACGGCGGCGTCAAAAGCGGCGTAGACCTTTTGCGGGTCGTGGCCACCACGGCGCAAGGCCCAGATTTCGTCGTCGCTCATCTTGGCGACCATTTCGGCGGTACGTGGATCGCGGCCGAAGAAGTGCTTGCGCACGTAGGCGCCGTCGTTGGCCTTGAAGGACTGGTAATCACCGTCCAGCGTGTCCATCATCAGTTTGCGCAGGGCGCCGTCTTTGTCGCGCGCCAGCAGCGGATCCCAGTCACTACCCCAGATCAGCTTGATGACGTTCCAGCCTGCGCCGCGGAACTCGCCTTCGAGTTCCTGGATGATCTTGCCGTTGCCACGCACCGGGCCGTCCAGGCGCTGCAGGTTGCAGTTGATGACAAAAACCAGGTTGTCGAGCTTCTCGCGCGCAGCCAGGCCGATGGCACCCAGGGATTCCACTTCGTCCATTTCACCGTCGCCGCAGAACACCCAGACCTTGCGGTTTTCGGTGTTGGCGATGCCACGCGCATGCAGGTATTTCAGGAAGCGTGCCTGGTAGATGGCCATCAACGGGCCCAGACCCATGGACACGGTAGGGAACTGCCAGAACTCGGGCATCAGCTTGGGATGCGGGTAGCTGGAGAGACCCTTGCCGTCCACTTCCTGGCGGAAGTTCAGCAGTTGCTCTTCGGTCAGGCGGCCTTCCAGGTAGGCACGTGCGTAGACACCAGGCGATACGTGACCTTGGATGTAGAGGCAGTCGCCGCCATGGTTTTCGCTCTCGGCATGCCAGAAGTGGTTGAAGCCGGCGCCAAACATGCTGGCCAAAGAAGCAAACGAGCCAATGTGGCCGCCCAGATCGCCACCGTCCACGGGGTGATGACGGTTGGCCTTGACCACCATGGCCATGGCGTTCCAGCGCATGTAGGCGCGCAGGCGTTCTTCGATCTCGATGTTGCCGGGACAGCGCTCTTCCTTGTCCGCCTCGATGGTGTTCACATAACCCGTGTTGGCGGAAAACGGCATGTCGATGCTGTTTTGGCGGGCGTGCTCGAGCAATTCCTCAAGCAAAGAGTGGGCACGCTCAGGGCCTTCGGCGGCGATGACGGCCGACAAAGCGTCCATCCATTCACGGGTTTCCTGATGGTCGACGTCGTTGGCGGCAGAGCCACGTGCGTTTTCGGGTATGGCGGACATGCGCTGTCTCCTCTTGGGTGTTGCACTATTTTGAACGGAACGATCATGATTTTGACCGGCGCGCGGAGTTTCTCACATTTGTTTTCTCGTTTCAATATATGAGGGATCATTTCACAATGTAATATCTTGTAGTTGAAACAATACTCAAATCAACTCGACCGAATTTCAATCAGGTCGCACCCGCCTACACTGCTCACATGTATTCGCGACCGACGCCCCTGAACCCCATCTCACCCAAGCGAACCAACTGGTGGAAACGCTGGTGGGGCAGACAAACGCCGCACCGGCAAGATCGCTACGCCATGCTGGCACCGCTGATTGCGGTGCTGCTTTTTTTTGCGGCCATAGGTTCGTCTTTTATGTACCTGCGACTGCAGGAACTCGACCGCGAGCAGGAAGCGGTAAAACGCGATGTGGAGTACACCCAGCAGCAGATTCGCCTGCGTCTGCTGGAGCGCCAAGAGCAGCTGATGCGCATTGGCCGCGACATTTCGAACGAAGAGGTGGACGCGCAGGAGTTCACCAGCCGCGCCGAATCGCTGATCGCCCAGCACCCCGAAGTACAAACCGTGAGCTGGATAGACGAGCGGCGGCGCATCATTGCCGCCTATTCATCACCCAGCCTGGCCGCCGCGCAGGAGCGCAAGGTGGACCAGGTGCTGCAGCCCGGGGGCGACACCGAAAGCACGTTCAGCCTGGCGCGCGATCTGCAACAACCAGTCTATGCGCAGCCCGGCGATGTCGAAGGCCCGGCCATGCTGCAACTGCACATTCCGCTCAGCGACCGCGGCCGTTTCTCCGGCATGTTGCTGGCCGAATACTCGAACGAGGGTTTGCTGCGTTTCGGTGTACCCGCCGAGGTGCAAGCCAAGTACGCCGTGTCGCTGTTGGGCGCGAGTGGCCAGACCCTGGCGGGCACGGCGCTGCCCAAGCGCACCGGCGGCAACCGCTACCTGCCGTGGTCGGCCCAGACCGAGTCTTATGAAGTGCCGGTGTCGCCGGTTGGCAATGGCCTGGTGCTGCGTGCCCAGGCCTACCGCACATCCCAGGGGGTGATTGGCAGCGGCCTGTTCTGGCTGGTCGGCGCCTTGAGTGTGCTCACCGCCTGGATGCTCATCGGCAACTGGCGCCACACGCGCCGCCGGCTGCAAGCCCAGCAGGCGCTGATGGCCGAAACCAACTTCCGCCGCGCCATGGAAAACTCCATGGCCACCGGCATGCGGGCCCTGGACCTGCAAGGCCGCATCACCTATGTGAACGCGGCCTTCTGCCAGATGACAGGCTGGAGCGACTTTGAACTGGTGGGCCGCACCGCCCCCTTCCCCTACTGGCCCGAAGAGGACGTGGACTACCTGGCCGCACGCCTGGAAGACGAGCTCAACGGCCGCTCCACGCCCGGCGGCTTCCAGGTGCGCGTGAAGCGGCGCGACGGCACGATTTTTGACGCGCGGCTCTACGTCTCCCCCTTGATCGACGCCGTGGGCAAACAGACCGGCTGGATGACCTCGATGACCGACATCACCGAGCCCAACCGCATCCGCGCCCAGCTCTCGGCCTCGTACGAACGCTTCACCACGGTGCTCGAAGCCTTGGACGCGTCGGTCTCCGTGGCGCCGCTCAACAGCCACGAACTGCTGTTTGCCAACAAGCTCTACCGCTTGTGGTTTGGCGTGCAGACCGAAGGCCACGAACAACTGCTGGCGCAAGCCGGCGTAGACAGCTCGGCCAACGACGAAAGCAGCGACGAGGTGGACTCGTTTGCCGGGCTGCCGACCGACAGCCTGACCAACACCGAGAGTGAAAGCTCGGAGATCTTCTCGCCCGGCCTGGGCAAGTGGCTGGAAGTGCGTTCGCGTTACCTCACCTGGGTGGACGGCCGCCTGGTGCAGATGGTGATTGCCACCGACATCACGCCGCGACGCCGCGCCGAAGAGCAGTACACGCTGCAGACCGAGCGCGCGCAAACCTCCAGCCGCCTGATCACCATGGGCGAGATGGCGTCCAGCGTGGCGCACGAGCTGAACCAGCCGCTGGCCGCCATCTCCAACTACTGCAGCGGCATGAGCTCGCGTATCAAGGGCCAGGGCATCAGCCAGGAAGATCTGCTCGCGGCACTCGACAAAACCGCGCGCCAGGCGCAGCGCGCGGGCCAGATCATCCAGCGCATCCAGTCGTTTGTGAAACGCAGCGAACCCAAGCGCACACTCTCCACCATCGAAGACATCGTCGACGAATCCATCGAGCTCGCCGGCATCGAACTGCGCCGGCGCAATGTGCGCCTGAGCCACTACCTGGCCGCACGCCTGCCCAAGCTGATGGTCGACCCCATCCTCATCGAACAGGTATTGGTCAACCTGCTGCGCAACGCCGCCGAAGCGATTGACTCGGCGCAACGCCCCACCGCCCAGCGCAACATCGAATTGCGCGTCTTGCCCAAGACCGACCAGGACCAGCAAGGTGTGGAGTTTTCGGTGACCGACACCGGTGCCGGCCTGGCGCCGGAAGTGCGCGATCGCCTGTTCGAAGCCTTCTTCAGCACCAAGGCTTCGGGCATGGGCATGGGCCTGAATCTGTGCCGCAGCATTATCGAGTCACACGCCGGAAGAATGCAGGCGCAGAACCTCTACAATGGCTCGGAGGGTATAGGGTGCAGGTTCTCCTTCTGGATACCGCTGGCTAAGCCCAATCTCCCTAGTGCCCCAAGTGTTCCGACTGTTCCTGCTGTGGCGCTTGACGCTCCAGCCTCTCCCACCATGACCCCGGAGTGACTGCATGAGTTTGATTCCGAAAAAAGGCACTGTGTATGTGGTTGATGACGACGAAGCCGTCCGCGACTCGCTGCAGTGGCTGCTCGAAGGCAAGGACTACCGTGTCCGCTGCTTCGATTCCGCCGAATCGTTTTTAAGCCGCTATGACTCCCGAGAGGTAGCCTGTCTCATAGTCGACATCCGCATGGGCGGCATGACGGGCCTGGAACTACAAGACCGCTTGATGGAACGCCGCTCGCCGCTGCCCATCGTCTTCATCACCGGCCATGGCGACGTGCCCATGGCAGTCGACACCATGAAAAAAGGCGCCATGGACTTCATCCAGAAGCCGTTCAAGGAAGACGAACTGGTAAGCCTGGTCGAACGCATGCTCGAACACGCCAAGGTCAACTTCACCGACCACCAGCAAGCCGCCAGCCGCGACGCCTTGTTGTCCAAACTCACGTCGCGTGAAAGCCAGGTGCTGGAGCGCATCGTCGCCGGCCGCCTGAACAAGCAGATTGCCGACGACCTGGGCATCAGCATCAAGACGGTGGAAGCGCACCGCGCCAACATCATGGAAAAGCTCAACGCGAATACCGTGGCCGACCTGCTGAAGATCGCCCTGGGGCAACAGAACCCCAAGTAACGCCACGCAAATTCACTACTACATTAGTAGCACCTTACGCCCGCCCACCTTACGTTAGCGGGCGTTTTTACTTAAATTTCAAACCATGACCGCAGCACTCATAGACGGCAACGCCCTCGCCCAATCCATCCGTACCGACGTCGCCGGCCGCACCCAGGCGCTCAAGGCCCGTGGCATCACGCCGCGCCTGGCGATTGTGTTGGTCGGTGAAGACCCGGCCAGCCAGGTCTACGTAAAGCACAAGGTCAACGACAGCCAGCAAACCGGCCTGGAAGCCACGCTGGAACGCTTTCCCGCCGACCTGACGGAAGCCGCCTTGCTGGCCCACATCGACAAGCTGAACAACGATGCCGCCGTGCACGGCATCCTGGTGCAACTGCCGCTGCCCAAACACATGGACGCACACAAGGTGATTGAGCGCATCGCCCCGGCGAAAGATGTGGACGGCTTCCACGTCGCCAGCGCCGGCGCGCTGATGGTCGGCCAACCGGGCTTCTGGCCGTGCACGCCGTTTGGCTGCATGAAGATGATAGAGTCGATTGGCTACAACCTGCGCGGCAAACACGCCGTGGTCATTGGCCGCAGCAACATCGTCGGCAAACCCATGGCACTGATGCTGCTGCAGCAAAACGCCACCGTCAGCATCTGCCACAGCGCCACACCCGATCTGAAAGCCATGACGCTGCAGGCCGACGTCATCGTCGCCGCCGTGGGCAAACAAAACATACTGACGGCGGACATGGTCAAGCCCGGTGCCGTGGTCATCGACGTGGGCATGAACCGCAATGACCAAGGCAAGCTGTGTGGCGATGTCGACTTCGACGGCGTCAAGCAAGTCGCCGGCTGGATCACACCCGTGCCCGGCGGCGTAGGCCCCATGACACGTGCCATGCTGCTGGTCAACACCCTCACGGCCGCTGAAAACGCCTCCAAATCCGTCTGAAGTTGGCCCACAACGGCAGGAACTAAACCAGCCTGCCGAAGTCCAGTTCTAAGCCCTTGAAGCCACCCCCATCGTCGCCACTTTGAGACTATGAACAATCCACTACTCGACTTCTCCGACCTGCCGCTGTTCGACCGGATCCTGCCCGAGCATGTGGCCCCTGCCATAGAAGTGCTGCTGGCCAAGGCCGACAAGGCGCTTGAAACCGTCACCGCAGCAGACTTCCCGGCCGACTGGAATGCGATGTCCGCCAGCCTGGACGTGGCCACCGAAGAACTGGGACGCGCCTGGGGCGCCATCAGCCACCTGAACAGCGTGGCCGACAGCCCTGAGCTGCGCGCCGCCTACAACGCCGCCCTGCCCATCGTCACCGAGTTCTGGACCCGCCTGGGCGCGGACGAGCGCCTGTACGCCAAGTACAAGGCCATGGACCCGGCCAAGCTCAACCCCGAGCAAGCCCAGGCACAGCGCAACGCCGTGCGCAACTTCGTGCTCAGCGGTGCCGAACTCACGGGTGCGGCCAAGGAACGCTTCGCGGCGATTCAAGAACGCGCGGCCGAGTTGAGCCAGAAGTTCAGCGAAAACGCCCTGGACGCGACCGACGCCTACGCCTACTACGCCGGTGCCGATGAAGTCCAAGGTGTGCCGGATGACGTGCTCGAAGCCGCAGCCGCCGCCGCCAAGGCCGATGGCAAACAAGGCTACAAGATCACGCTGAAACTGCCCTGCTACCTGCCGGTGATGCAGTTCGCCCACAGCAGCGCCCTGCGTGAAAAGCTCTACCGCGCCTACGCCACACGCGCCTCCGACCAGGCCCCGGCCGATGCGCTGAAGTTTGACAACAGCGCGCTGATCCGCGAAATCCTGGCACTGCGCCATGAAGAAGCGCAATTGCTGGGCTACAAGAACTTTGGTGAAGTGTCGGTGGTGCCCAAGATGGCCAAGTCGCCCGACGAAGTGATCCACTTCCTGCGCGACCTGGGCTCACGCGCCCGCCCCTACGCCCTCAAGGACGCCGCTGATCTGCGCGAGTTCGCGGCACAAAACCTGAACCTGGCCGACCCGCAGCCTTGGGACTGGGCCTATATAGGCGAAAAGCTCAAGGAAGCGCGCTACGCCTTCAGCGAGCAGGAAGTGAAGCAATACTTCACCGCGCCCAAGGTATTGGCCGGCCTGTTCAAGATCATAGAAACACTGTTTGAAGTGTCTATCCGCCGCGATCACGCGCCGGTGTGGCACCCCTCGGTCGAGTTCTACCGCATCGAGCGCCCTGCAGCCGCAGGCAGCACCGATGGCAAGCCGCAACTCGTCGGCCAGTTCTACCTCGACCCCTCGGCCCGCACCGGCAAACGCGGTGGCGCCTGGATGGACGATGTGCGCGCCCGCTGGCTGCGCCCCGACACCCACACGCTACAAACCCCCGTGGCGCAACTGGTCTGCAACTTCGCCGAAGGTGTGGGCGGCCAACCGCCACTGCTGACACACGACGATGTGACCACGCTGTTCCACGAGTTTGGCCACGGCCTGCACCACATGCTGACCCAAGTGAACGAGCGCGATGTCTCGGGCATCAGCGGCGTCGAATGGGATGCGGTGGAGCTGCCCAGCCAGTTCATGGAGAACTTCTGCTGGGAATGGGACGTGCTCAAACACATGACCGCCCACGTGCAGACCGGCGCCGCCTTGCCACGCGAGCTGTTCGACAAGATGACCGCCGCGAAGAACTTCCAAAGCGGCCTGCAAACCCTGCGCCAGATCGAGTTCTCGCTGTTCGACATGTTGCTGCACACCGAACATGCACCCGACCTGGACTTCATGCCGCTGCTGCGCAAGGTGCGCGCAGAAGTGGCGGTGCTGCCCGTGCCCGAGTTCAACCGCAGCGCCAACACCTTCAGCCACATCTTCGCCGGTGGCTACGCCGCTGGCTACTACAGCTACAAGTGGGCTGAGGTGCTAAGCGCCGATGCCTATGCCGCGTTTGAAGAAACCGCGGGTGCTGACGGCTTGCCAAACATAGAAACCGGCCGAAAATACCGTCAGGCCATTCTGGAAGCCGGTGGCAGCCGCCCGGCGATGGAGTCGTTCAAGGCCTTCCGTGGGCGTGAGCCCTCGCTGGACGCCCTGCTGCGCCACCAAGGCATGGCCTGATTTATTAAACGCCGGTTTTTGCTCAATCTCTGGAGTTGCTGATGCCTTTGCCCCCGAAGCTATTGCCCCTGCTGGCCACCACGATGTTGTTGCTGGCAGGCCATAGCGCCATGGCCCAGGCGGTCTACCGCATCGTCGGGCCGGACGGCAAGGTGACGTTTTCTGATCGTCCCCCGCCGCCCAGTTCGCCGGCCAAAGCCAGTGTGGATACCCGCGCCGAAGCCGCCGCCAACAGCGCCGGCACTGGCAATGTGCTGCCCTACGCGCTGCAGCAGGTGGCGCGGCAGTACCCGGTCACGCTGTACACCAGCAAAGACTGCGCGCCCTGCAACAGCGCACGCAATCTGCTCAACAGCCGGGGCGTGCCGTACAGCGAGCGCACCGTCAGCAGCAATGAAGACAACGACGCGCTGCAACGCATCAGCAACGACAACGCCCTGCCGTTTGGCACCATTGGCGGCCAGCAGCTCAAGGGCTTTTCGGATCTGGAATGGACGCAATACCTCGACGCGGCCGGCTACCCCAAGACCTCGCAGTTGCCGACCAACTACCGCCGTCCTGCGGCCACACCCTTGGTCGCTGTGAAGGCGCCTGAGCAGGCCGCCCCGGCTGCCGCGCCGCAAGCCAATGCGCCGCAAGCGCCACCACAAGACCCGCAGCCGCGCAACGCCCCGTCGCCAAGCAATCCGACCGGCATTCAGTTCTAGCAAACGCTTCGCCCCAAACAAAACGCCCGACTTGATCGGGCGTTTTGTTTGGATGCTTAGATGCGTTGCAGCTTAGAACGTCAGCGTCTTCACACCTTCGGCCGTGCCCAACAGGCACACATGCGCCTTCTGGTGCGCAAACACACCCACGGTGACAACGCCAGGCCATTGGCTCACGTCGGTTTCAAAGGTCAGTGGGTCGGTGATAGCCAGGCCGGTCACGTCGACGATGTGCTGGCCGTTGTCGGTCACCAGTGGTTGGCCGTTTTTCTGGCGCACTGCGGCCTGGCCGCCCATGGCCGCAAAACGGCGCATGACGTGGGCCGTGGCCATGGGAATCACTTCCACCGGCAGCGGAAACTGGCCCAGCGTCTGCACCAGCTTGGAGGCATCGGCAATACAGACAAACTTGCGCGACTGTGCGGCGACAATCTTTTCGCGTGTGAGAGCAGCGCCACCACCCTTGACCATGTGGCCCTGGTGGTCGATTTCGTCGGCGCCGTCGATGTAGACCGACAGCTCTTCCACCTCGCTGGCCTCAAACACCTTGATGCCCAGGGCCTGCAGGCGCTCGGTAGAGGCGACCGAACTGGACACCGCACCCTTGATCTGGTCCTTGATGGTGGCCAGCGCATCGATGAACTTGTTGACGGTGGAGCCGGTCCCCACACCGACGATTTCGCCGGGCACAACGTACTGCAGCGCAGCCTCGCCAACGAGTGTTTTCAGGGCATCTTGAGACAAAACGGGAGCGGGTGAGTTCATCTGGGAGAATCCGGGTTGCTATAAGTTACAGCCTGAATTATCCAATGTCTCTGATTCCTTACGGGCTCGCCCGTCCTTTCCTGTTCGGCATGGACGCCGAAGCCGCGCATGAGCTGACGCTCAACAGCCTCGCCATGGCCCAGGGCACACCGCTGCAATGGGCCTATTGCCAGACACGTGTGGACGATCCCATCACCCTGGCCGGCCTGCAGTTCCCCAACCGCGTGGGATTGGCGGCGGGCCTGGACAAAAACGCACGCTGCATAGACGCGTTTGCCACCATGGGTTTTGGTTTTGCCGAGGTCGGCACGGTCACGCCCAAGGGCCAAGCCGGCAACCCCAAGCCACGCATCTTCCGCCTGCCCGCGCGCCAGGCGCTGATCAACCGCCTGGGCTTCAACAACGAAGGGCTGGACGCCTTTATCGCCAATGTGCGCCGCGCCAGGTTTCGCCAGCAGCACCCGGGCAAACCCATGCTGCTGGGCCTGAACATAGGCAAAAACGCCAGCACCCCCATCGAGCAGGCAACCGACGACTACCTCATAGGCCTGGCCGGCGTCTACCCCCATGCCGACTACGTCACGGTCAACATTTCCAGCCCGAACACCAAGAACCTACGCGCCCTGCAAAGCGACGAGGCGCTGGACCAGTTGCTGTCGGCCGTGGCAGAACGGCGTGAAACCCTGGCCACCGAGCACGGCAAACGCGTGCCGATTTTCGTCAAGATCGCCCCCGACCTGACCGAGGAGCAGGTGCAGGTGATTGCCGCCACATTGCAGCGCCACGGCATGGACGGCGTGGTCGCCACCAATACCACCTTGAGCCGCGAGGCCGTGGCCGGTCTGCCACATGCCGAAGAGGCCGGCGGACTGAGCGGTGCCCCCGTGCTCGAGGCCAGCAACCGGGTCATACGCCAGTTGCGCTCGGCCTTGGGCAAAAACTATCCCATCATCGGGGTCGGCGGCGTGTTGTCGGCGCAGGACGCACAGAGCAAGATCGATGCGGGCGCGGACGTGGTGCAGATCTACACCGGCTTGATTTACCGCGGCCCCGCCCTGGTGCGCCAAGCGGCCGAAACCTTGCGGCAACACCGCAAGTAACGACCGCTTTAAAGCCCGCTAGCGCCTTTGGCGGCGCGGGCACGAAGCGGACCCCGGGCGCCGGCGGCGTTCATGCGGTGTTCAGGCCTTGACACGTTCCAGTAAGGCCCGGCCGCTGTCGGTGGTGCTATAGACCACCGCCACGTCTATCACCGGGCCGCCCTCCTCACCTGGGAATGAGGGCAGTATCTTGGCGTCCAGATAACCACCATCCACCAGCTTGGCCACATAGTCGATCATCACCGGACAAGACTCGGTGACCGGCGCACCGGCACTCTCGATGCTGCCATCAAGTTGTTTGAGGTAACTCAGCAAAACGGCTTCCATCAGATGCTCCCAGAAGTGAAATCGGCGATACGGTTGAAGATTGAGGCAGAGTTAAGCCCGACCACGTTCAGCGCAGTGTGCTGGCGGGCAGGCTGCTGCTGTAGCCATCGAGGTCCAGCACTGCGTATTTGGTGAGCGGGCCCAGATCGGGGTCCTCGCCCTGAAAATACACCACGGCATATTCGGGCAGCGCCTGGTACGGCCCAAACTTCTCAAAGCAACTCGCTCGCAAGGTCTTGAGACCCTTGTCCGCATGGAATGCCTCCAATGCAGCCATCTCCGCGGCAGACGCAGCCCCCATGTGCCACGACGGCTGCAGCACACCGGAGCAGCGCTGTCCAACGGCATTGAAGCCATGCACCACGTCGTAGTGCGCACGCGAGGCACAAAACCCGGGAAAGCAGGCTCTGACAGCCATGTCGTAGACCAAGGCATGTTCCACTGCGGTACGAACGGCCCCCGACGGCAGTGTGGCCAGCAGCACGTCAAAGCCGCCACGCACCACCATCAGATCGGCGCCGCCGTAGACCAGGGCGCCGTGCTGGTCTGGCGTCAACAGCTGACGGCCAAAATAGCTGGCCACGATGCCAGCCACAGACACCTGCCCCACACTCAAGGTCTCCACGTCGGACAACTCGTGCTCCAGCACCACCCCGTGGCTGCGCAGCTCCTGGTTGTCCATGACCGCCAGCAGCGCATTAAACGCCGTGCGGTCGTGCACCACGGTTTGCCCGCGCCCACCGGCGGCTGAAACCGGCTTGATGCGCATCGCCCCCAGCGGCAGCAGCCGTTCCGCCGCCAGTGCCGCATCTTCACGAGAAAAGGCGGTGTATCCGGGCAGCACCGCTTTGGCCACCATGGGGTAGAAGTCGGGGCTCCAGCCTCTAGGCGCTACCGCCTCGGGTGAATAAAGCGGGTGGCTGATGGCCTTGCTGGCGACAAAAGCCTCGGGCACCAGGCCACCAAAAAAATCATCCGCGCCGCGAATGCCCAAGGACTGTGCGTGGTCCAGGCCCACCAGGGTTTCGCAGGGCACCAAGTAGGTTCGCTCTGGCCAGCTGGGCTGCGGCAATTCATCCGCCAAGCGGTAGCCCTTGAGCCGCGCGATGCGCCGCGCAATTTCCCTGCGGGTGACAGCTTCGTGGCCCTTTTGCTGGCCTGGCAGTCCCTGGGTGTAGGGCATGACCACGCCCAGATCTTCGTTCGAACGCAAGGGCGATCGGATGGCGGAACGCTGCAAGGTCTCGACAAACATGGAACACCCCTTCAAAACCAAGGCAAAAAATACACGCAGTTTTTGTGCCCGGCCCGCCAAGATAAGCGGGATGCATGCACGCAAAAGTTCAGCAGAAAACGTCTGGCCGCCGGGACTTCATCAACTGAAGCTAAAGCCTGGCGTGGAGCAGGTTTTCATCTGAGCGCCATTGTTGAGGGCCGTGAGGGCCTGCGGTGTAAGCCTTGTCCGATAGGGCTGTCGGTCAAGAGAGGGTGTGTTGCCGCAACTGCGCGGCACAACCCGGGATTGACTCGAACACCGCCTGAGGGGCTGCGCCAGGCTACGTTATTTGCTCTTTTTGACCGTGTTGATGCTGCACGCGGCCTTGACGATGCGATCTTTTGGGTTTGCCGCCATGTCGCGAAAGGCCAGCATACGCACATCTTTTTCGTCGTAGACCACGCTGCGCATGCTGCCGGTCCACAGCGGCCCGGCATACAACATCTGCGAGCGGTGCCGCGCCACACCGGTTTCGCAGTCGATCATCACGGAGGACACATAGGAGCGAAATGCCTGGCCGTCCCGGGCCATGCGATCCTGTGACCGGTTGGCCCGGATGCTGACCAGGCGCGAAGTGTCAAAGACCACGGCGCTGGTCACATCGACCTGCACGGTCTCGCTCAGCGGGTCCAGCGGATCGCCCAGGATGGTGAGCCAGATGGGCTCGACCACCGGAGCCGCCGCATTGCCGCACAGCGACAGCAGCCAGAGGCCGGCAGCGGCAAGAAGGTGTTTCCCGGTGGTCATAGGTTGGAGTTTAGGCCAAGCACCAGCAGCAAAACCGTTTGATCACATTGCTTTTTGCGGCCGTCAAACCACCACCACGCGGTTTCGTCCGCCGGTCTTGGCGCTGTAAAGCGCTTTGTCCGAGCGGGCGATGGCGTCGTTCAAGGCCTCATAGGGCAATACCTCGGTGACGCCCAAGGACACGGTGAACGAAATGCCTTGCTCGGTGATGACGGCATCCGGCGCACGCAGGTCCAGGGTCAGGCGTTGGTCTTGTGCCACGATGCGAAAACGTTCAGCCAACTTTTGGGCGCCGGCGTGGTCGTTGTCGGGCAGCATCAGCAAAAACTCCTCACCGCCCCAGCGCGCAACAATGTCTTCTTCGCGGCAGGTGCGGCGCAGCAGTTCGCCCACGCGCACCAGCACTTTGTCCCCGGCGTCGTGGCCATGGATGTCGTTGATCTGCTTGAAGTGGTCGATATCGATCAACACCAGCGCCAACGGGCGTTTGTGGCGGTGGGCACGCGCCATCGCATGTTCGGCCAAGGCCAGGAAATGGCGCCGGTTCGACAGGCCGGTGAGTGAATCACGCGTGGCCAGTTCATGCAGGCGCTGCTCGGCATGGACCACCGCATTGCGGTACACGTGGGCGACGTAGGAGAACATGGCAAACACAATGCTCACATTGAACGCGTTCACCACATGAACACCCCAGCGGTTCAATGGCGTCCACGGGCCATAGGCTTCGGCCGCCATGTCCAGCCCAAGATAAAACGCCAGCAGCAGCAACACCAGACAGACCGCCTGCCGACGCGGCGCGTTGCTCACCACAATCGCCGGAATGAACATCATCAGGTAGTAATGAAAGCCCGCGCCCCAGCCTATCAGCATGGTGCCTATGGCGGCGTGGCCCAGCACCTCGGCCCAGATCAACACCAGCGCCAGAACATTGCGCCGCCGCTGCAGCAGCGCATAGGCCACGGCGTAGATGGCAACACTGGCCACATTCATCCAGGCCAGAAATGGCGAGTCCAGCAGGTGGAACAAGATGAACAGCAGGACGTCGACACACGCCGCCATCACGACCACACGCTGCACCATTACCCAAAAGGCCCGCCCCACGCGCCGCCCGTCTCCGGGCAAACGTCCGGCCTGCGGCGCGGCTTGCACCGGCGAACTCAAGCCCTGGTTCATCGCGCGCCTGGCTGGGCTTGCACGGGCGCCTGCAGGCAGGCCAGGACCTGCTGGGCAATCGCCAGTGAGCTTGTCAGCCCAGGCGATTCGATACCAAAAAGATTGACCAAACCGGGCACGCCATGCACGGCCGGGCCCTGGATCACGAAGTCTTTGGCGGCCTCATGCGGGGCCTGGATCTTCGGCCGTATGCCGGCGTAGCCGGGTTGCAGCGCGCCATCGGGCAGGCCTGGCCAATACTTGCGCACTTCGGCGTAAAAGCCGTCGCCGCGGCGCGGGTCGACCTGCAGGTCGGCGGGGTCGTCGACCCACTGCACATCCGGGCCAAACTTGGCCTGGCCACCCATGTCCAACGTGAGGTGCACACCCAAACCAGCGGCTTCGGGTGCGGGATACACCAGGCGCGAAAACGGCGCGCGGCCACTCAGGGTGAAGTAATTGCCCTTGGCGTAGTAGGCGCTGGGCACATGTTCGGCGGCCAGGCCGGCAAAGCGGCTGGCCAAAGCCGGGGCCGACAAACCGGCGGCGTTGACCACCCAATCGGCTTCAAGCTCGGTGCCGTCTTCCGCTACCAAGACAATAGCACCTTGCGCACACTGCGCTTGCTTCAGAGGCGAATTCAGTGCCAACATGCCGCCGGCGTTCTCAAGGTCACCTAGCAGGCTCAGCATCAGCGCATGGCTGTCGACAATACCCGTGCTGGGCGAATAAACCGCGCCCACACAAGCCAGATGGGGCTCCATGGCGCGTGCTTCTTCGGCGCTCAGCAACACCAGGTCGTCGACACCGTTGGCGGCCGCTTTGGCGATGATGCCCTGCAATTGCGGCAACTGCGCCTCGGACGTGGCCACAATCAGTTTGCCGCAACGTCTATGCGCAATGCCGCGCTCGACACAGTAGTCGTAGAGCAGCTGTTTGCCCTGCACACACAGCTTGGCCTTGAGCGAGCCTTGGGCGTAATAAATGCCGGCGTGGATCACTTCGCTGTTACGTGAACTGGTGCCTGTGCCTATGGCATCCGCCGCTTCCAGCACCATCACTTCACGCCCAGACAAAGCCAGGGCGCGCGCCACCGCCAAGCCGACAACACCGGCGCCTATCACCACACATTCGACGCGGTCCATCACAAGGCCCTGGGGTCGGTTTCAAGCAACAAGGCGACCAGCGACTTCAGGTTGGCCTGCAAGGCGTTGAAGCCTGCGTTCATTTCCAGGGTTTCTTCGTTCATGTACAACTTGCGGTTAATTTCGATTTGCAGACTGTGGCGCTGCGCCTGGGGTTGGCTGTAGCGGCGCACCAGCTCTACGCCTTTGTAGGGGTGGTTGTAGGCCACGTCATAACCCAGGCCACGCAGGTGTTCACACACCAGTTGCGACAGCGCCGGGTGCGCGGTCGTGCCATCGCGGTCGCCCACCACAAATTCGGCGTGCGCCTCGCCGGGGAAACCGGTGGCAAATTGCGAGGCTATCGCCGGCATGGAGTGGCAATTCAGATGGATGCAATAGCCGTGCCGTGCGTGGGCCGCATCAATCGCCGCGGCCACGGCCGCGTGATAGGGCTGCCAGCAATTGGCAATACGTGCCTCGCCCTCGGCCACCGACAGCTTGCGCTGGTACAGCGGCACGCCGTCATCGGTGGCGCGCCAGATCAGGCCCTTGCCCAGGCGCACCTTGGCCAGCACGGCGGGGTCTTCGGCTACCGGGTGCGGCCAGGGCGCGTCGAACATGTCGACATCAATCTCGGTGGTGTTGCGGTTGGCATCCAGATAACTGCGCGGAAAAAGCGCCTCCACCCATGCCGCGCCCATGGCCGGGGCAAAGTCGTAGAGCTTTTCAACATGGGTGTCTTCCGCTTGCCGCAGCAGCGGCAGCGCACACGCGTATCCAAAGTCGCTGGGGTAGTCGGTGCCGCTGTGAGGCGAATCGAGCACGAGAGGCGAGTCGCCCTCTTTGAATCGATAAACGGTATTCATTCATTGCCATTGTGCCCGACGAATGTGTTAAGCGCAGGTGGCGAAAGCCCTAGCGGCATCCTTCTTACAGCGACAAAATAGCCCCTGGAAACCCCTTTTTTCGCCACCCCTGGCATTTGGCTGGAAATGGGCAACGCGGGCATACTGGGTTTTTCGCCAACAGGTTTTTACTCATCTTTGCCGACACGCCACATGATCGAGTTCCACTACTGGCCCACACCCAACGGTTGGCGCGTTTCCATCATGCTCGAAGAGTGCGCCCTGCCCTACCAGATGGTGCCGGTCAATATTGGCCGGGGCGAGCAATTCACACCCGAGTTCATGGCCTTGATTGGCCCGCACAACCGCATGCCCGCCGTGGTGGACCACCAGGCTGGTGAGGGAGCTGCGCCGATCACGGTGGTGGAAAGCGGCGCCATCCTGACCTATCTTGCCGAGAAGACCCAGCGTTTTCTGCCGGTCTCAGGCCCAGCGCGTTATGAAACCTTGCAGTGGCTCGCCTGGCACTACGGCAACCTGTCGCCGGCCTGCGCGCAGAACATCCACTTTCGCCGCTATGCCCCCTCGGACAGCGGCGCAAACGCTTACGCGGTGGACCACTTCACGCGCGAGGTGCATCGCCTCTATGTGGTACTGGAAGCGCAACTCGAGAAAACCGGCGCCTATGTGGCGGGCGCCGAGTTCAGCATTGCCGACATCGCCATCTTGCCCACGGTACGGCTGCACACCGGGCACGAGATCGACCTGGCAAACTTCCCTCACGTTCAGCGTTGGTATAACCAGGTATCGGCACGCGAGGCTGTGCAGCGCGGCCTGAACCTGGGCCAGGAATTGCGCGCCCCCGTGCTGAGTGCGCAGGCGCGGCTAGCCTTGTTTGGCGACAACGACCCCGAGCCCCCCGCGCCGGAGGTCGACGAAGGCACTTAAGCGGCTCGTAAGCGGCGCTCAAGCCTCGTCACACACGGCAACAGCCTGCCAAGCGCCTAGCCCAGCCGCCCCAGCAAACGCGGCACCGACGCGGCCAACAGGGCCACGCCGGAGACGGTGAGCAGCCCCAGCACGATCTGCCGGAAACGGGCCTCGCTGAGACCGATATAGAGCTTGGCGCCTAGCCACACGGGCAACAACATGGCCGCCGCGACGATGGCCAGGAACGGCAACTGGTCGCGCGTGACGATGCCGGCGCCGATGTAGGTGCCCATGGTCACCAACAGCATGGACAAATTGAAGTTCTGGATCACCGCGCGTTGGGCCTCTTTTTCCAGGCCCCGCAGCGTGCACCACAAGGTCGGCAAGGTACCGCTAAAGCCGCCTATGCCGGCCATCACCCCACCCGCCGCGCCCACCGCACCGTCGGCCCACCGGCCACCACGGCGGATACGCGGCAGGCTCTTGGCCATCAGCATCACCGGGCACCAAAGCACCAGCAGCGTGCCCAGCGCAGCCTTGAAAGTATCCATGTCCAGGCGCGGCAGCAACCACACCCCCAGCGGCACGCCTAGCAGCCCGCCGAACACAAACGGCAGCAAACGCTTGGCATCAAAGCCGCGCCGTACCGACATCGCCGCGATGATCTGCCCGGTGAGCGCACCAAACACCGCCAACGTGGCCGCCAGCCGGGGCTCCAGCACCCAGGCCCAAAACGACATCGCCACCATGCCAAAGGCAAAGCCCGACAGCCCCTGCACAAAACCGGCTACCGCGGCGCCCAGCGCCACCACCAGGTAAATCCACACCATATGTCTCCTTGCTTGCGCTTGTTGGCAATTGACTCTGCACAAAAGCCATGAGGCCAGCCCCCGGATTCAGTTCGGCTACATCACACTGCTGTGGCCACGGCTATGGCCTGGGCCGCTTGATTGAAACCACCGGCAAAGCTATGAATTCGGAAGCACCCTACGCTCTACCTGTCTACGCAAACGCCCATTCCATCTACATTCCTGTGGCCACTCAAGACATGCGGTCACGGTTGGCCAAAGACGGAAACAGGCGCAGCCACAACGCCGCCACCAGCAGCGTCCCGACGCCGCCCAGCACCACCGACCCCACGGGCCCCAGCAGCGCCGCCGTGGCGCCCGACTCGAACTCACCCAGTTGGTTGCTGGCCCCAATGAACACGGAATTGACCGCGCTCACGCGTCCACGCATTTCGTTGGGCGTCTCCAGTTGCACCAGGGTCTGGCGCACCACCACACTGACCATGTCGGCACCACCTGAAATCGCCAGCACCAGCATGGACAACCACAGGTAGGGCGACAGCCCGAAGCTCACCATACACAGGCCATACACGGCGACTGCCAACAACAAGGTGCGCCCCACGCGGCGTTGCAGCGGCCAGCGTGTGAGCACAACCGATGTGAGCAAGGCGCCCACTGCAGGCGAAGCGCGTAGCAAGCCCAGCCCCCAGGGCCCGGTGTGCAGGATATCCTTGGCGAACATCGGCAACAACGCCGTGGCGCCGCCGAGCAGCACGGCAAACAGGTCTAGCGACACCGCGCCCAACACCGGCTTGCGCTCCCAGATGAAACGCACCCCGGCCAGCAGCGTGTGCATGGAAATAGGCTCGCGTGGCGGCGGTACGTGGTCGTAGCGCAAGCCGCCCACCAGAATGCAGCCCACACCGAACAACACGGCGCAAGTGCCATACACCGCGCTGGCGCCGGCGACAAAAATCACCCCACCCAGAGCCGGGCCACCAATCACCGCCGACTGCGTGCCCACCGAACTCAGCGCCATGGCGCGCGCCAGCATGTTCGGCGGCACCAGCATGGGCGTGAGCGCTTGCTGGGCCGGCATTTGAAACGCCCGCGCCACACCCAAGGCCACGGACAAGGCCAGCAGCAGGTCGCGGTGCACCCAGTGGCCATGGGTAGACCACACCAGCAGCAGCGAAACCGCCGCCTGCGTGACCATACACGCGGCCACGATACGGCCGCGGTGCACCCTGTCGGCCACATGCCCGGCCACCAGGGTGAGCAGCAGCGCCGGCGCAAACTGGTACAGCCCCACCAGGCCCAGGTCCCAGGCACTGCCCGTCAGGTCATACATCTGCCAACCAATGGCCACCATCAACATCTGCTGGCCGGCCGTGCCAAACAATCGAGAAACCCACATGCGCACATAGGCGCGTTGGCGCAACAGCGCCGCTAAACCAGCATCGGACATATTCTTTTAGGCAGCAGTTTTTGAAGACGGAAAACAGTGGCACGGCGACGCAAAATAAAGGCGCTCATGCGGGTTGAAATAGACCAGAAAATGTGTGGTTCTGTAGGCCAGGTCTTACAAGCGAGTGCCGTGGGCACTGGCAGAATCAAAACCGAATACAGGGCAAGATGGCAAGCATGCGTATTCGTATTTTTTTGAGGCCTTACAGCACCAGCCGAAGACGGCGGCTGACAGGGCTTCTGACCAACACAAGAAGAGTGGTTCATCGTGGGACTTAGAACATACATCGTCGAAGACAGTCCGACGATCCGCGAAAATTTGATCGCCACTCTTGAAGAATTGGCCGGCGTCAGCGTGGTGGGCACCACAGAATCAGAAAATGGTGGTACCTCTTGGCTGACCGGCAATACGCAAGGATGGGACCTTGCCATTGTCGACCTTTTCTTAAAACAAGGTAGCGGACTCGGCGTTCTCTCCGCCTGCCGCAAACGCGCACCCAACCAGAAAATGGTGGTGCTGAGCAACTACGCCACCGCTGACATTCGCCAGCGTTGCCTGCAGTTGGGTGTCGACGCGGTGTTCGACAAATCCAATGAGATTGATGCGTTGATCGACTTTTGTGTCGACCAGGCGGCGCAAACGCCTTGATGTCGGCCCAGCGTCGGCCGATTCCCGTTCACCCCACCGCCGTCACCTTCAAGGCTACGTGCACACCTCAAGACCCAAAGAAAAAGCCGAATGCAACTTCTGCATTCGGCTTTTTCCGCTGTCCAGAATCTGGCGATCAATCGATCAGCTTGTTCTTCAGCGCATAGTAGGTCAGATCGCTGTTGGTGGTCAGGTTGAGCTTTTCCATCAGGCGCGTGCGGTAGGTGCTCACGGTCTTGACGCTCAGCGACAAAGCGTCGGCAATGTCACCCGCCGTTTCACCCTTGGCCAACTTCAGGAACACCTGGAACTCACGTTCAGACAACTGCTCATGCGCTGGCGCGTCGCCCTTGCGGTTGATCTGCTGGGCCAGCAACTCGGCCACGGCAGGGGTGATATAGCGCCGCCCCAGCGACACGGTGCGAATCGCATTCACGATCTCCGAAGGATCACATTCCTTGTTCAGGTAACCACTCGCGCCCTGGCGAATCAGGTTCATGGCGTAATGCTCCTCGGGATAACCGCTGAGGATCAGAATCGCCAGGTCGGGTGCTTTGGCGCGGATCATCGCCAGCACATCCAGGCCGGACTGGCCGGGCATGGACAAATCCATCAACAACACGTCCATCTCTTCGTTACGCACCAGATCGATGGCCTCGCGCCCGCTGGCCGCCTCGCCCACCACGCGCAGGTCCACCTGCTCGGAAAAGAATTGGCGCAAGCCGGAACGCACGATGGCGTGGTCATCCACGATTCCAATTTTGATCATCTCAATTTCTCACAACTCGTTAGGTCGAATGCGACCAGTCAACTTCTTTTATCGCGCCGAACTTTGAACCGATTTTGCCGCCAACGGTCCTCTCCATTGTTCTGCAAAATTCGGCCCTTAGCCATCGGGCTCCCCACCAACCTCGGCGCCGTCCAAGCGGCGCCCCTTCCCTGCGCGTCATGAAACGACTCTCTATTCCCAAAATGGCCATCAGCCTGCCGCTGGCCATACTGGCTGCGGTACTGCTGGTAGGCATCAACGAAACCGGCTACGTGCGTTCGGTGGCTGCGTTGAAAAACATCACCGAGGCCCAGCAAAACGCCAACCAGTTGAGCAAACTACTGCAATTGATGGTGGACGCCGAGACCGGCCAACGTGGTTATCTGCTGACAGGCGATGCTGGCTACCTCAAGCCCTACGAAAGAGCCACTGGTGAATTGCAGAAAAACCTGGAGACACTGCAATCCTTCTACACCGCTCATTCACAGGACTTGCCGAGTTTTACGCAACTCTCGCGTTCGGTGCAAGGCAAACTGTCTGAAATGGATGTCAGCGTGCGCCTACGCATGCAAGGCAACGACGACGCCTGGAAGTTTGTGTTGACCACCGACGTGGGGCGCGAGCAAATGGACGCCATTCGCAACCAGTCGCTGGCCATGATAGAGCGCACACAGTCGGCCGTCGCCAGCGGGCAACATCAGATCAACCGCTCCCTGCTGTTGTCACGCATAGGCATTGCGCTGGTCGCTTTGGTGGGTTTGCTGGCGTTCTACATGTATCTGCGCCAAACCCGCGTGGTGCACGAACTCAATCTGCGCGAACAGGAAAACCTGCAGAAAGAGCGTGACCAGTTGGGCCAACTGGTGAAAGACCGCACCGCTTCGCTGGCCGAGCTGGCCACTCACTTGCAGACCGTGCGCGAGCAGGAACGCGGTCACCTGGCGCGCGAACTGCACGATGAACTCGGCGCCTTGCTGACCGCCGCCAAACTCGACGTGGCGCGGCTCAAGTCCAAGCTGGCGCCGGCAGCCCCGGAAATTGTCGAGCGGCTGCAGCACTTGTCGGAGTCCCTCAACAGCGTGATCGCACTCAAGCGGCGCATCATCGAGGACCTGCGCCCTTCGGCCCTGTTCAACCTCGGTCTGCTGGCCTCGCTGGATATTTTGACGCGCGAGTTCAGCGAGCGTTCCGCGATTCCGGTCGCGGTCAACTTTGAACCGGTGGAGCTGGAGGACGGCATAGAACTCATCATCTACCGGCTGGTGCAGGAGTCGCTCACCAACATCTACAAGTACGCCCAGGCCACAGAAATTGAGGTCAGTCTCACCGTCAAAGGCGCCAAGCTCAGGGTCTGTGTGTATGACAACGGCGTTGGTTTCAACACAAAGCTCACGAGTTCCGGCCACGGCTTGGCAGGCATGCGGCACCGCGTGGAAGCCGTCGGCGGCACACTGGACATTGAATCGCCGCCCTCTTCCGGCACCCGCAAAGGCACGCTGGTTCTGGCCGTGCTGCCGGTTCTCAAGCCCACACCAGCCGTCGACAGCCCGACCGAAGGCTAAGCGCCAGCGGCCATTCCGTTCACCGGGCTTGCGTGTATTGAAGTGGTTTGTGTGCGGGTTTTAGCCTACAAAGGCGGCGCGCAGCCACTGACGTGCTGATCCGCTTCCTGCCGATGCGAGCCCTTTGGGGCCGCCCTTAAGCTTGCGTCAGGTCATTCGAATCCGAGTGCCCGCAACCCACAAAAGGGCGCAGCCCTAGAAGGAGCTCGAGATGCTGCACTATTCAGTCGTGTTCTTGGTGATCGCCCTGATTGCCGCCGTCTTCGGCTTCGGTGGCATTGCCGCTGGCGCTGTCGAGATCGCCAAGATCCTGTTCCTGATCTTCGCCATCATGGCTGTGGTGACCTTCGTCATCAGCTTGTTCAAACGCGGCTGACGACCGGGCCAGTAGATCACACCGCAAGGAGCCAACACCATGCCGTTTTTCGAATCTCAAACACCTGCCGCCAAGGAGCAGCCGCACCAGGTCAAGACGGCTGGGCGCAAACTGTCGGACAGCGTCTTGCAGTCGGCCGAACAAGCCGTGGTCGACGCCGGGGTACAAGCCCGAGCCGGATGCGGCATGGCAGAAAGCACGGCCCGATGCGCGCGCCAGTATGTTGTCGAACGCCCCTTGAGCGCCATCATGGTGGCGACCGCGGCCGGCGCCTTGGCAGTAGGTGCGCTGTGGGCCTTGCGCTCGCAACCTTGACAGCCCGGCGCTGCAAGATGTTCCACCGCGCAGGCAAGGCGGGTTCTTTTTATGAAAGCGCTAGATCAAAGGCCTCAGCGCAAAGTCAATTCATCAAGCCGCATGGCTTTTCCAAACACCATGCAATCGGTCGGGGTGGTGCCACAGACCGGTCAGTTTTTCTAACCCAGGCACTGTAGTCACAAAGAAGGAATAACTATGAAATACGCTCGTGCACTTGTTTTTGCTGCCATGGCAGGCATCACCATCGTCACCGCCACTGGCTGTTCCGTCGCACGTAACCAACAATCTGTTGGCTCCTATGTGGACGACTCCACCATCACGACCGAAGTGAAGGCCAAGATGGTGGGCGACAAAACGGTAGATGCCGGCGCCATCAATGTGCAGACCTTGAAGGGTGTGGTGTCGCTGGCTGGTTTTGCCAAGTCCGGTGCCGAAAAGTCGCAGGCTGAAACCCTCGCGCGCAGTGTCAAGGGCGTTACTGGCGTAGAAAACAAGCTGGTCGTGCGCCCCTGACCGCAGCCCGCCGTTTCAGTTGCGTTGACCATATCGGACAAGGCCACTGATTCGGGTCACAATCATGCCGAGCCAGCCCATTTTGACGGGGCTGGCTCGGCGTTGCTTTTTGTGCTGAACAAAAACAGCTTCGCCGCTGCCTTACCGCTGCCACCATGAAACTCTTTAGCTGCGACAACTGCGGGCAAGCATTGTTTTTTGAAAACGTGCTGTGCCTGAACTGCGGTGCCAAGCTTGCAGTTTTGCCCGAACCTGGCCTGCCACTGGCGGCGCTCACAGCGGTGGCAGTCGATGTGCCGCCGCCCACAACCGAAGCCTTGACACAACCGGCCAACACAGATGCCACGAATGCCACTGACGCCGCCGACAATGCAGTTGCGCCGCCAGCCGTCGCGCCCGTAGCACCTGCCGCGGCAGCTCTCTGGCAACGCGTTCAGGGTGCAGACGGCGCACCACGTTATCGCCTTTGCCACAACCACGAGGTCTACCAAGCCTGCAACTTCGCCGTGGCAGAAAGCGACACCAATCCGCTGTGCATCTCCTGCCGGCAGACGCAGTTGCTGCCCGACTTAAGCCTGCCCGACAACGTGCAACGCTGGGCCAAGATCGAAGCCGCCAAGCGTCGCATGTTCTACACCCTGGCACGCCTGGGCCTTGCCGCCACCCGCAACACCGACGCGGCGCTGTTCTCCCCGGTCTACGCCTTTTTGGCCGATGTCCCCGGCCAGCCGCCGGTGCTCACCGGCCACGCCAACGGCGTGATCACACTCAACATCGCCGAAGCCGACGACGATGAACGCGCCCGCCGCCGCGTCGCGCTGGGCGAGCCTTACCGCACGCTGCTGGGCCATCTGCGCCACGAATCAGGCCATTTCTACTGGGACCGGCTGATCCGTGACGGCAATCGCATCGAGGACTTCCGAGCGGTGTTTGGCGACGAATCACAGGACTATGGACAGGCTTTGCAGGCGCACTATGCCAACGGGACATCAAGCGTCTGGCACGGCGCCTTCGTCAGCGCCTATGCCCAGGCCCACCCCTGGGAAGACTGGGCCGAAACCTGGGCCCACTACTTGCATATGGTCGACCTGCTGGAAACGGCAGCGGCCTACCAGACCAGCCTGGTCATTCCAAGCCCCGGCCCTGACGAAACCCAAAGCCCCGACAATCCGTTTGAAGGGGGTGAAAGCGACTTCGACGCCATGATCCACCAATGGGTGCCGGTCACCTTGTTACTCAACAGCTTGAACAGGAGCCTGGGGCAAAACGACGCCTACCCTTTTGCGTTGTCGGAAGCGGCGCTGCACAAGCTACGCTTCGTACACGAGGTCATCCAAGGCTGCAATCGGAACAACTAGGGCCTGTTAACACTATGGATGGGAGCGCGAACGTGATTAAAAAGCCGCCAATCAAGGCGCTGTGTCATCAGAACTTTGGCGGCCAGGCGTCCGCCTGGCCTAGGAGTGCAACGCGGAGTGGCGGCTTTTTAAGCACGTTCCCAACGGGTTGCGGCCCAAAAGACCAGCCGCGTCGTTGCAAAGCCTTGCCGGGGTTCACCCCGGCTGCGTTTTGCGCCTCGCCCCTGGCCTTTTGGACTCGCAACGCGTCTCCCATCCATAGGGTTAACAGGCCCTAAAAAAACGTGCGCCAACAGACGCACAATCAACACCATGGAAACCACCGAAAAACTCAACGACCGTGCCGTCGCCCTGGACTGGAGCGACCTGCAAGCCCACACCAACGACGGCGAACCGCTGGCCCCCGACGCCTACCGCCTGGCCTTTGCCGACCCCGAATTTCTGCTGCGCCGCGAGACCCGCGGCATTCGTTTCCAGTTGGAAATGCTCAAACCCGACCTGGCGCAGCAAGCGCAAGGCATAGAGAACACCATCGTGGTGTTTGGCAGCGCCCGTTTTCCCGAACCCGAAGTGGCCGCCGAAGAACTTGTCAAAGCCAAAGCCGGCGGTGATGCGCTCGCCATCAAAACCGCAGAGCGCCGCGTGCGCAACGCCCACTTCTACGACCAGGCGCGCCTGTTTGGCCGTGTGGTGGCCGAATACAGCAACGCCCGCCCGCCGGCCGAGCGCCTGTACATCGCCACCGGCGGCGGCCCCGGCGTGATGGAAGCGGCCAACCGCGGCGCGCACGACATGGGCGCCATGAACGTGGGCCTGAGCATCGCCCTGCCGCACGAACAAAGCGGCAACCGTTTTGTATCGCCGTCGCTGAACTTCAAGTTCCATTACTTCGCGCTGCGCAAAATGCACTTCATGATGCGCGCCAAGGCAATGGTGGCCTTCCCGGGCGGCTTTGGCACACTCGACGAATTGTTTGAAGTGCTGACACTGGTGCAGACCGGCAAGGCCAAGGCCGTGCCCATCATCCTGTATGGCACCGACTACTGGAAACGCCTCATCAACCTGGAGGTGCTGGTCGAAGAAGGCGCCATCTCGCCGGCCGATGTCGACCTGGTGAAGTACGTCGACACACCGGAAGATGCCTGGCAGGTGATACGCAGCTTCTACCAGTTGTAGAAGCGGCTCAGCCCGCGTCGAGGTCTAGCCTGGCCACCAGCGCCTGGCTGTGGGGATTCAGCCCCAGCACCTCGACGCTGCTGCCATGTTTGCGCAAGCGCTGGCATACCTTGTCGAGCGCGGCCACGGCCGTGATGTCCCAGAAGTGTGCGCCCGACACGTCGATCTGCACCGCACGGCCGTCCACCTCGCGCACATCAAAAGCATCCACCAGCATGTCGGCCGATGCAAAAAACACCTGACCGGACACTCCGTAGGTCAGCACTTCCTGGCCACTCACCGTCACCTTCAGCAACTGCGCCACCTTGAAGGTGAAGAACACACCGCTGAGCAACACCCCCACGGCCACGCCGGCTGCCAGGTTGTGTGTGAGCAGTGTCACCACCACGGTGACCAGCATCACCGCACTCGACAACTTGGGATGGCGCACCAGGGTGCGCAGCGAACCCCAGTCGAAAGTGGACACCGACACCATCACCATGATGGCCACCAGCGCCGCCACCGGCACCTGTGATACCCAGGGTTTGAGCAGCACCATCAGGATCAACAAAAACACCCCCGCGAACAAGGTCGACAAGCGCCCACGCCCGCCGTAACGCACATTGCTCACCGTCTGGCCAATCATGCCGCAGCCCGCAATGCCACCGAAGAAACTGGCGGCCAGATTGGCCATGCCCAGCCCGGCACACTCGCGGCTCTTGGAACTGGGGGTGTCAGTCAGGTCATCGACCACGCTGGCGGTCATCATCGACTCCAGCAGGCCAACCATGGCAATCGCCAAGGCCGGCAGCGCGATCAGGCGCAGTGTTTCAAGGGAAAACGGCACTTGTGGCAGCGCAAAGCTGGGCAAGGCATCGGGCAGCAAGCCCAGGTCGGCCACGGTTTTCAGCGGCAACCCGAAAACATGTGCGGCAATGCTCAACAGCACAATACACACCAGCGGTGACGGCACGGCCGTGGTCAACCGCGGCAACAGGTAGATCACCACCAGGCCCACACCCACCATGGCCCAGGTGGCCACATTGGCGCCGACCAGGTGCGGCATCTGCGCCGAGAAAATCAGCACCGCCAAGGCGTTGACAAAACCGGTGCGTACCGAGGTCGAGACAAAACGCATCAGCACCCCCAGCCGCAGCACACCAAAGAGTATCTGTACCAAACCGGCCAGCACGCCAGCAGCAAACAAATAGTGCACACCATGGGCCTGCACCAGCGGCGCCGCCACCAGCGCCACCGAGCCAGCGGCGGCGGACACCATCGCCGGGCGTCCACCCGTGAAAGCAATCACCAGCGAAATCACAAACGAGGCGAACAGGCCAACGGCAGGGTCCACTCCCGCAACAAACGAAAACGCGATGACTTCGGGGATCAGCGCAAACGTGGCCACTGCGCCGGCCATCAGTTCGCGCGGAATGCTGGGGCACCATTCGGTGCGCCAGCGGCTGTGTTCTTGGGTCATAAAGATAAAAAAGCGGTCCCGCGCCACCACGGATGTGCAGCAGCGCGGCCTCACCAAATTGTAGGCACGGCGCTACCCTTAGCGCGGGCGTAAAAAAACCGCCTCTGAAGGCGGTCTTGGTGCAGCTCTTTGAAGAGGCCGGGCTGTTGTGCTTAATCCAGCGTGAGCTTTGAATCGGTCACCACTTTTTTGTAGACGTCGAATTCGGCCTGGATCTGCGCCGCAAACTGCTCTGGCGTGTTGCCTATGATGATGGAGCCAGTTTCTTCGATGCGTTTGCGCACGGCGGGTTCTTCCAGGGCCTTGCGCACACCGGCGTTGATCTTGTCGACCACTTCCTTGGGCAGGCCCTTGGGGCCGTAAATGCCGTAATAGGCCATGCGGTTCACCGGCTCCAGGCCAACTTCCTTGAAGGTTGGCACATTCGGCAGGCTGGCCACACGCTGCGGTGCAGCCACCACAATCGGCACCAGGCGATTGCTTTGAATAAACGGCAGCGCCGATGGCAGATTGTCAAAAATCATAGGCACCTGGCCGGCCACGGTGTCGTTCAGCGCCGGTCCGGCACCACGGTAGGGAATGTGCGTGACGAAGGTCTTCGTCATGCTTTTGTACAACTCCATCTGCAGATGGCCAATGCCGCCGGTGCCCGAAGATGAGTACGAATACTTGCCCGGCGATTTCGCCAGTTCGGCCGCAAAAGCCTTGTAGTCCTTGGCCGGGAAGCCAGGGTTCACCGCAATGATGTTGGGTGTGGCCGCAATATTGATGATGGGGGTGAAGTCCGTGGTCGGGTTGTACGGGATCTTGGGGTTGATCGCCGGGTTGGCCGCCGTGGTCGACACCGTGGCGATGCCTAGCGAATAACCATCGGGCGTGGCGCGCGCCGTTTCCAGTGCGCCCACCACGCCGCCGCCGCCGGCCTTGTTCTCCACAATCACGCTTTGGCCTAGCGCCTTGCCCAGCGGATCGGCGATGACGCGCGCAATGATGTCGGTGGTGCCGCCGGGTGCAAACGGCACCTGCAGTTTGATCACTTTATTCGGGTAAGCCTGGGCCAACGCCTGGCCCGCGAAAGTCGCCATACCAATGGCGCCCAGGGCCATCACACTACGCACAATTTGCCGTTGCATCAAACCGTCTCCTTGTAAACAAAAAAATCCCCCACCGAGGCTCTTGTGAAACCTCGCGGGCCAACTGTAGAAACACTATACCGACAGACTTATTTCCCGGAACTGGTGATAGCCCGTGGCCCGTCGCGGGTGTGCCAGGCGCCGGCCGATCGCTGGTATTCTCAAACGGTGAACTACGCCCAACTTCTTTTCCCCGACTTCTCACTCATACTCTGCGGCTTTCTGATTTGCCGCTACACGGCGTTGAACCGCACCGTCTGGGCACAGGTGGAAAGCCTCACCTACTACTGCCTGTTCCCGGTGCTGCTGTTCCACTCCATCGTCAAAAGTCCGCTGGATCTGCGTGCCGCCTCGGCCATCATAGGCTCGGGCTGGACACTGGGCCTCATGGCCATTGGCATCGCCTACGCGCTGCCTTACCTGCCCTGGCTGGGCCGCCACATCGACCGCCGCGAGCATGCGGCCTGCGCGCAGGTCTCCTTCCGCTTCAACTCATTTGTGGCCTTGGCCCTGGCCGAACGTCTGGGGGGCGCACCAGGCCAGCAGTTGATTGCGGTGCTGATCGGTGTGTGTGTGCCGCTGTACAACGTGGCCGCCATCTGGCCCATGGCGCGCCAGGCACAACGCAAATTTGGCCGCGAGTTGGTGCGCAACCCCTTGATCGTGGCCACCGCCTCGGGTTTGCTGGCGAATGTGCTGGGCTTTCAAATTCCCACCTGGCTGGAGCCCACGGTCACGCGTATCGGCGCCGCCTCACTGGCCATGGGCCTGATGGCGGCAGGTGCGGGCATGCAGTTTGGTTCGCTGGCGCGCGCCAAGGCGCTGGCGATTTCGATACTCGCCATCCGCCATTTCATCGCGCCGCTGCTGGCCGTGGGTGTGGCCTGGGCGTTCAAGTTGTCACCGGTAGAGACCACGGTATTGGTCGCGTTCTCGGCTCTGCCCACGGCGTCGAGCTGTTACGTACTGGCGTCCAAGATGGGCTACGACGGCGCACTTACCGCAGCCCTGGTCAGCCTGTCCACCTTGCTGGGCATGCTGAGCATTCCGTTTGCGCTGGGCTTTTTGAACTAGGGCGAGGTAGGTGGCGCGACACCTTGCGCCAACGCCCAGGACGCATGTTCGCGCACCAGGGGTGTGTCGTTGCTAGCGCTCGCCTCCAGCGCTTGTTGCATGTGTGCATCAGCCAAGCCACCGCGTATCGCGTTGCCCATGGCCACCGCGATGTTGCGGCGCCAGCGCTCCACACCAATGCGGCGGATAGGGCTGCCTTCGGTGTAGCGCAGAAACTCCTCTTCGGTCCAGCCCAGCAGCGTGATGAGTTTGGCGCCGCTCAATCCCGCGCGTTCGTCGAAATCGGGCAGTGCCGAGCGTTGGGCAAATTTGTTCCAGGGGCAGGCCAGTTGGCAATCGTCACAGCCGTAGATGCGGTTCGCCAGCAACGGCCGCATTTCTTCGGGAATGGGCCCGGCGTGTTCAATCGTCAGGTAGGAAATACAACGCCGCGCATCCAGCCGCTGCGGCGCCAGAATGGCTTGTGTAGGGCAAATGTCGATACAGGCCGAGCAACTTCCGCAATGCTCACTCGTTGGTTCGGTGGCCGGCAGCGCCAGGTCCAAATAGATTTCACCCAGGAAGAACATTGATCCGGCATCGCGGCTCAGCACCAAGGTGTGTTTGCCGCGCCAGCCTTGGCCGCTGCGTGAAGCCAGTTCCGCCTCCAGCACCGGCGCCGAGTCGGTGAACACCCGAAAACCCAGCGGCCCGACATGCGCAGCGATGCGCTCGCTGAGCTTTTGCAGGCGCGCGCGCAACACCTTGTGATAGTCGCGGCCACGCGCATAGACCGAGACAATCGCCTCGTCCGGCCGCGTCAGACGCGAAAATTCCACCGCCTGCCAGTCCGCTGGTGTGTCGCGCGGCAGATAATTCATGCGTGCCGTGATGACACTCACCGTTCCCGGCACCAACTCGGCGGGGCGTGCGCGTTTGAGTCCATGCGAGGCCATATAAGCCATTTCGCCGTGGAACCCTTGGGCCAACCAAGCACTCAGACCGGCTTCGGCCGAGGATAAATCCACCGAGGCCACGCCGATTTGGGAAAATCCCAGCTCACGTGCCCAAAGCTGAATTTGAGACACCAACTGGAGACCTGTGTTCTGAGTACTGTTCATCACCAGTCGATTGTAGAAAGCCCTTCGTCCCTGCCCCGGCACCTGCTGCTGGAATGGCCGGACGAAGCCGCCACCCAGCGCTTTGCCGAAGCCTTGGCCGCCTGGCCCGGCATTGCCAATGCCGTCATCACGCTGCAGGGCCCGTTGGGCACGGGCAAGACCACGTTCGTGCGTTACCTGCTGCGCGCCCTGGGTGTTCAGGGGCGCATCAAAAGCCCCACCTATGCCGTGGTCGAACCCTATGAACTGGTGCACGCCGGTGCCCCGCTGGCCATTTCCCATTTCGATTTTTACCGCTTTACCGATCCACGCGAGTGGGAAGACGCAGGCTTTCGCGACATCTTTGCCAGCCCCGGCCTGAAGATTGCCGAATGGCCCGACCTCGCCGGCGCCCTGCTCCCCTTACCCGACCTCGCCATTCAATTGACCCCCATGGACGAAACCCGCCGTCAGGTTCAACTCACCACACACACGGCCGCAGGCGCGACACTGCTCGCACAATGGCCGCAGGAGCGCGCCGCATGAAGCGCCGCGACGTTCTACACGGCCTGCAGGGTGGCCTGCTGGCCCTGCTGCTGGGTGCCCAAGAAATTACCCGCGGCGCAGGCATTGTGGCCGTGCGTGTATGGCCCGCACCCGACTACTCACGTGTGACCATAGAGTCCGACACCGCCTTGGTGACACGCCAGACCTTTGTCGCCGACCCACCGCGCCTGGCCGTGGACATTGAAGGCATAGACCTCAACCCGGCCCTGCGTGAACTGGTCGGCCGGGTGCAGGCCGACGACCCGAACATTGCCGGCATTCGCGTCGGGCAAAACGCCCCGGGCATTGTGCGCATGGTGATAGACCTGAAACGCGCGGCCAAACCGCAGGTGTTCACACTCGCCCCCGTAGCCGCCTACCAGCACCGTCTGGTGTTCGACCTCTACCCCGCGCAAGCCGAAGACCCGCTCGAGGCCTTGATTGCCGAACGCATCAAGGACCGCACGCCCGCCACCAATGTGGTGACCACACCGGCCCTCGCGCCCAACACCGCACCCGATCCGCTGGCCGAGCTGATCGCCAGGCAATCGGAAAAACCGATCCTGGCGCCGGCCGACAAACCAGCGCCCTCTGCACCCCACGCAAACGCTCCTGTTTCTGTAGCTGGCGTCACTGATGCAGAAAGCGCAAAAGGCCAAAACCCCTCAAAGGCCAGGCCCAGCCCGGACAACGACACCGGCAGCGCCAGCGGCAAAGCCAACCGCACCGACCGGCTGATCATCATTGCGCTGGACCCCGGCCATGGCGGCGAAGACCCGGGCGCCATTGGCCCCAAGGGCACACGCGAAAAAGACATCGTGCTGCAGGTGGCACACCGCCTGCGTGAACGCATCAACGCCTCGACCATCAACGGCAGCCCTATGCGCGCCTACATGACACGCGACGCCGACTTCTTTGTGCCGCTGCAAGTGCGTGTGCAAAAAGCGCGGCGTGTGCAGGCCGACCTGTTTGTCAGCATCCATGCCGATGCCTTCATCACGCCGCAGGCGCGGGGTGCCAGCGTGTTTGCGTTGAGCCATGGCTCGGCCTCGAGCAGCGCCGCGCGCTGGTTGGCCAACAAGGAAAACAACGCCGATTTGATTGGCGGTGTGAACACCCAGGTCAAGGACGCACAGGTGCAAAAAGCCATGCTGGACATGAGCACCACCGCACAAATCAACGACAGCCTGAAACTCGGCAGCGCGCTGCTCGGCGAGATTGGCCACGTCGGCCGCCTGCACAAGCCGCGTGTGGAACAAGCCGGCTTTGCGGTGCTGAAAGCGCCGGACATTCCCAGCGTGCTGATCGAGACCGCCTTCATCAGCAACCCCGAGGAAGAAACCCGCCTGCGCAGCGACGCCTACCAGCAGCAGCTGGCCGACGCCATCATGCGCGGCATCGTCGGCTACTTCTCGAAAAACCCGCCGTTGGCGCGCAACCGCACGGTTTAAAGCTGTTCCAGGGGCAGCGCCGAGGCGGTGTAATCCACACCCCGCGGCGCGTGGAGGCTGGGGTAAAGTCCCCCGCTGCGGCCGCCTGCTGGGCTGGCTCCTCCATCCACACTAAGGCGCACTGCATGCCGGTTTCTTTTGTTGCCATCAAACCTGGGGTCAAGCTGTCGGACCAGGTCGCCCACGCGCTGGAGGCCGAAATCCGCTCCGGCCGCATTGCCACCGGCGACAAACTCCCCACCGAAGCCGCTTTGGTGCAGCAGTTCAACGTCAGCCGCACGGTGGTGCGCGAAGCCATGTCGCGGCTGCGTTCGCAGGGCCTGGTGGATGCACGCCAGGGCAGCGGGGTTTATGTGCAACCGCCGCCGGCCGCCGAGGCGCTGCGTTTTGAACCGCTGCATTCCGACTCTATGGAAGCCGTGATACAGATCGTGGAAGTGCGCCGCGCGCTCGAAGCAGAAGTGGCCGATCTCGCCGCCCAGCGCCACACAGCCGCGCAGATGCAGGCCATCCACAATGCCGTGCTGGCGATTGAAGCCGCCGTGCGGCGTGGCGAGGACGGCGTGGCCGAAGACGTGCAGTTCCACCGTGCCATCGCACTGGCCGCGAACAACAGCTATTTGCTGCACACCCTGGACTACCTGGCGCAGTTTTTACACGGCGTGACCCGCGTCACCCGCGCCAATGAAGCACGCCGCCAGGACTTCGCGGCGGCGGTGACTTTTGAGCATGCCGAAACCGTAGCCGCGATTGCCGCACGCAACCGCCAGGCGGCTCGCGCGGCGGCGACGGCCCACATGGACAACGCCATCCAGCGCATACGCGAAGCCGGCACGGCGTTCTGGCAACACGATGGGCAACGTTTGGCGCGCAACCTGCTGGATCTAGGGCCTATGCCGGGCGAGCCGCACAAGTAAGCCCCTGCGCTCAACTTCGCCGCGCTGCTTGTATGCGGTGTTTACCCGATAGCTGAAGTCTCTTAAATTTGTATGATGACCCTACAAATATCATCAATAGAACAGGACACAGCATGCATGCAGCGCTTCCTTCCGTCGGCGTCATAGGCCTGGGCGCCATGGGTTTGGGCATTGCCAAGACCCTGCGCAGCAATGGTTTCTTGGTGCATGTGTGCGATGTACGCGCCGAAGCGGCCGCGGCCTTCGCCAGCGAAGGTGGTGTGGCCTGCGCCACACCAGCCGCACTGGCTGCGGCCTGCACCGTGGTGGTGTCGGTGGTGGTGAACGCGGCGCAAAACGAGGCCGTGCTGTACGGCGCGGACGGCGTGGCCGGTGCAGCCCAGCCCGGCAGCACCTATGTGATGTGCTCCACCGTCGACCCCAACTGGTCCATCGCGCAGGAAACCCGGCTGAACGCCATGGGCCTGCACTATGTGGACGCGCCGATCTCGGGTGGCGCCGCCAAGGCCGCCTCGGGACAGATGACCATGATGACCTCGGCCAAACCCCAGGCCTATGCCGCCGCAGACGCCGTGCTCAACGCCATGGCCGGCAAGGTCTACCGCCTGGGCGACCAGGCGGGCGCTGGCAGCAAGGTGAAGATCATCAACCAGTTGCTCGCCGGTGTGCACATTGCCGTGGCCGCCGAAGCCATGGCGCTGGGCCTGCGTGAAGGGGTGGATGCCGCCGCGCTGTACGAGGTGATCACCCACAGCGCGGGCAATAGCTGGATGTTCGAGAACCGCATGGCCCATGTGCTGGCGGCCGACTACACACCGCTCTCGGCGGTCGACATTTTTGTCAAGGACCTGGGCCTGGTGCTGGACACCGCGCGCGCCAGCAAATTCCCGCTGCCCCTGGCCGCCACGGCGCACCAGATGTTCATGCAAGCTTCCACGGCGGGTTATGGCCGCGAGGACGACAGCGCCGTGATCAAGATCTTCCCCGGCATCACCCTGCCCTCGGCCCAGGAGGCCACACCATGACCCAAGCACTCTTGCTCGGCTGTATTGCCGACGACTTCACCGGCGCCACCGACCTGGCCAACAACCTGGTGCGCGCCGGCATGCGTGTGGTGCAAACCATTGGTGTGCCCGTCGCGCCATTGCAGGACGATGTGGATGCGGTGGTGGTGGCGCTGAAATCGCGCACCATCCCCGCCGCAGAAGCGGTGGCGCAGTCGCTGGCTGCGCTGCATTGGCTGCGCCAGCAAGGCGCCCGGCAAATCTATTTCAAATACTGCTCCACCTTTGACAGCACCGCCGCCGGCAACATAGGCCCGGTCACCGATGCGCTGATGCAGGCGCTGGGCACGCCCTTCACCATCGCCACACCGGCCTTCCCCGACAACCAGCGCACCGTCTTCAAAGGCTACCTGTTCGTGGGTGACAAGTTGCTCAACGAGAGCGGCATGCAGCACCACCCGCTGACCCCCATGACCGACCCCAACCTGGTGCGTGTGCTGCAGGCGCAGACCACGCAAAAGGTCGGCTTGATCGACCACCGCGTGCTGGCCCAGGGCGAGGCGGCCATCCGCGCGCGCATCAGCCAGCTGCAAGCCGAGGGTGTGGCCATGGCGGTGGTGGATGCGGTGTCGAACGACGACCTGCTGCGCCTGGGCCCGGCGCTCAGCGACATGGCCTTGGTGACGGCAGGCTCGGGCGTGGCGATTGCGCTGCCCGCCAACTTCGGCATCAAACCGTCCAGCCAAGCGGCCGCCCTGCCCAAAGCCCAAGGCCACCGCGCCATCGTGTCGGGCAGTTGCTCGGTGGCCACCAACCAGCAGGTGGCGCATTTCATCGGCAGCGGCGGCCACGCCATCGCCATAGACCCGCTGCGCATCGCCGCAGGGACCGACGTGGCGGGCGAGGTTCTGGCCTGGGCCAAAGACAGGCTGGCGCAGGGGCCGGTGCTGGTCTACTCCACCGCCACGCCCGATGCGGTGAAAAGTGTCCAAGGCCAACTCGGCACCGCCGAGGCGGGCGCCATGGTGGAAGACAGCATTGCCAACATCGCCGCCGGCCTGGTGGCCATGGGCACCCAGCAACTGGTGGTGGCGGGTGGCGAAACCTCGGGCGCGGTGGTGCAGAAGCTGGGCATAGGCCAATTGCGCATAGGCCCGCAGATCGACCCCGGCGTGCCGTGGTGCCACGCTAGCGTCACCCCTCAGCAGGGCTTGCACCTGGCGCTAAAGTCGGGCAACTTCGGCAGTGCCGACTTCTTCACCAAAGCCTTCGCCCAACTGTCATGACCGCAGCCGACGACTTTCTGCCCGAAGCCGAGGCCCGCGCCGAGATCTGCCGCGTGGGCGCCTCGCTGTTTGCCCGCGGCTATGTACACGCCACGGCCGGCAATATCAGCGTGCGCCTGGCAAATGGCTTTTTGATCACGCCCACCGATGCCTGCCTGGGCCAATTACGTGCCGAAGATCTGGCCCTGCTCGATGCCCAGGGCCAGCAGATCAGCGGTGCACGCGCCAGCAAGACCATCACCCTGCACAGACGCATTTACGAGGCCAGCGCCGGCACCCCACAAGCGGCGCGCTGCATCATCCACACCCACAGCACACATGCTGTGGCGTGTTCATTGCAGGCCGACATGCAGGCCGAAACGGCCGCTGAATTGCTGCCCCCCATCACACCCTACTTTGTGATGAAGGTTGGCCACGTGCCACACATTGCCTACCACCGGCCCGGTGCGGCCGAGGCGGCCGAGCTGGTGGCCCAGGCAATTGCCGCCTACGCCGCTGCAGGCAGGCCGATTCGCGCCGTGATGCTGGCCCGCCTGGGCCCGAATGTGTGGCATAACAGCCCGGCACAAGCCATGGCCACACTCGAAGAACTGGAAGAAACCGCACGCCTGTGGCTGCTCGGCGCCGGCCGCTGCAGCGTGCTCACCGAACCCCAAATCGACGAACTGCGCCGCAGCTTTGCGGCCTCCTGGTAAGCCGCCACCGAAAAGGAAACCCATGCCCCGTTTCGCCGCCAACCTGTCCATGCTCTACAACGACGTCGACTTCCTCGACCGGTTTGCCGCCGCCGCACGCGACGGTTTCAAGGCCGTGGAGTTCCTGTTTCCCTATGCGTTTGCGCCGGATGTGCTGGCCGCCAAGCTCAAGGAACACGGCCTGCAGCAAGTGTTGTTCAACGCCCCGCCCGGCAACTGGGACGCAGGTGAACGCGGCATGGCCTGCCTGCCGGGGCGCGAGGCCGAGTTTCGCGCCAACTTTGCCAAAGCATTGGAATACGCCCAGGCCCTGAACTGCCCACGTGTACACACCATGGCCGGCCTGATGCCCGCCGGTGCCGACCACGCCACGTTGCGCGCCACCTATGTGGCGAACCTGCGCAGCGCCGCGGCCATGGCCGCGCCGCTGGGCATCAACGTGCTGATGGAGCCCATCAACCCGCGCGACATGCCTGGCTACTTCCTGAGCCGCCAGGACCAGGCCCATGCGGTGGTGGCCGAAGTGGGCGCGCCCAACCTCAAAGTGCAGATGGACCTGTACCACCTGCAAATCGTCGAGGGTGACCTGGCGATGAACATCCGCCGCTACCTGCCCACGGGCAACGTCGGCCACATGCAAATCGCCGGTGTGCCCGAGCGGCACGAACCCGATGTGGGCGAGATCAACTACGCCTACCTGTTCAAGCTGCTCGACGAAGTCGGCTACGACGGCTGGCTGGGCTGCGAGTACCGCCCGGCACGCGGCGCCGCCAAGGACGCCACCAGCGATGGCCTGGGCTGGGTCAAGCCCTGGCTTTAAGACGCTGGGCTGAGCGCAAGCAAACCCCAGTCGGAGGCAAAGGCGTGGCGCATCTGTTAGCCTCGCCGCATGTCTGTTTCTCCACTCAAGTCCGCGGCTTCCAGCGCTGGCGACCTTGCCCCACCCGCCATGCTGCCCGGCATGGTGGTGCTGATCCTGGCGCTGTGCCTGGGCCTGCAACCGGTCACGACTGACCTGTACCTGCCGGCGCTGCCCGCACTCAGCGAAGGCCTGCAAGCCACGGTCTCCAAAACCCAGCTCACACTCAGCGCCTTGCTGCTGTCGTTTGGCATTTCGCAATTGATCTGGGGGCCGCTGTCCGACCGCTTTGGCCGACGTCCCATCATGCTCGCCGGCCTGCTGGTCTACACACTGGCGGCCGCCGGTGGTGCCACGGCCACATCGATAGAGATGCTGGTGTTGTGGCGCGCGCTGCAGGGTGCGGCCATGGGTGCGGGCGTGATGTGTGCACGCGCCATCATCCGCGACCTGTACGCACCCGAATCCGGCGCACGCGTCATGTCCAAGGCGCTCAGCGGCCTGGGGGTGATGGCCTGCCTGTCGCCACCAATAGGCGGCCTGCTGGCCGAAACCATGGGCTGGCGCAGCGCCTTGTTGGCGCCCGCCCTGGTGGGCGCCATGGTGCTGGCCGTGGTGTTCTGGCGCTTTGAAGAAACCGTGGCGGTGAAGAACCCACACGCGCTGCAATTCGGCGCGTTGGGGCGCAACTGGCTGGCCATCATGCGCCACCCCAGCTTCATCGCCTACACACTGCTTGGCATGGCCTCTTACTGTGTGTTGTTCACCATGCTGGCGAGTTCGCCGTTTGTCTTCATCAAGATCATGGGCATGAGCAAGGCGCTATGTGGGCTGGCCATGTTCAGCGTGGCGTTTGCCTACCTGTGCGGCACCTTTTTGTGCCGCCGCTGGTTGCCGCGTTACGGCGTGCGCAAAACACTGCTGCGCGCCGGTGCCTTGTCGCTCATCGGTGGCACGCTGCTCGGCGGCTTGGCGCTGGCGGGGGTGCTCAGCCCCTGGGCGATTCTGCTGCCGGTCTATCTGGTGGTGCTGGCACACGGCGTGCACCAGCCTTGCAGCCAAAGCGGCGCCGTCGGGCCGTTCCCGCGTGCGGCAGGCGCGGCCTCGGCGCTCAGCGGCTTTGTCATGATGCTGGGCGCCTTTGGCATGGGCGCCTGGTTGGGCGCACACAACGACGGCACGGTGTTTGCGCTGACCAACGGCATGTGGTTCTGGACCGTGGTGATCGCCTTGATTTGCTGGACCCTGGTGCAAAAACACGGCGACCCTTCGGCCAAAGCAGCATGAGTCTTGCGCTTCCCAAAGCCATCGTCCTGGCCGGCCCCACAGCCTCGGGCAAAACCGCTGCAGCCCTGGCGATTGCGCGCCATTTGGCACCGCGCGTGCCGGTGGAAATCATCAGTGTGGATTCGGCCTTGGTGTTCACCGGCATGGACATAGGCACCGCCAAACCCGATGCGGCCGAAATGGCCGTGGCCCCGCACCACCTGATCAACATCCGCGACCCGCTACAGGTGTACAACGCCGCCGAATTTGCCAGCGACGCCGAGCGGCTGATGTCGGAGATCAGCGCGCGCGGCCACCTGCCGCTGCTGGTGGGCGGCACCATGCTCTACCTCAAGGCCTTGTTCGACGGCCTGGACGACATGCCGCAAGCCAATGCCGAGGTGCGCGCCCAGTTGGAGGCCGAAGCCGCCACGCTGGGCTGGCCCGCCATGCATGCCAGGCTGGCGGCCGTGGACCCGGTCACTGCCGCGCGCCTGCAACCGGCCGACGCGCAGCGCATACAACGCGCGCTCGAGGTTTATGCGCTGTCGGGGCAACCGATGTCGGCCTTGCACACCCCTAAAACAGAAGCAGCCTACGCACAGCGCATGGGTGCCGTGGCCTTTATTTCCCTGGAGCCCGACGACCGCGCCTGGCTGCATACGCGTATTGCCCAACGTTTTGACGCCATGCTCGCCGCCGGCTTCCTGGCCGAAGTGCGCGCCCTGCGCGCACGCGGCGACCTGGCGCCCGACATGCCCAGCATGCGTTGCGTGGGCTACCGCCAGGCCTGGACCGCGCTGGATCAAGACCCCGATCTGCAGCCCGCCACCCTGTCCGCCCTGCGCGAACAAGGCATTGCCGCCACGCGCCAGTTGGCCAAGCGCCAGATCACCTGGCTGCGCAGCATGCCGCAGCGCCAATGTGTCGCCGCCGACGCTGCCGACCCGGTGGCCGAAGTGCTGCGCCTGGTCGACCAGCACCTTGCGCGGCTATGAGCGCGCAGCCCATACTGCAACTCCAAGGCCTGGGCAAACGCTACGGCGACACCGCGGTCTTCGCCAACGTAGACCTGAGCGTGTACGCCGGTGAGTTCGTCGCCATCGTCGGTGAATCGGGTGTGGGCAAGTCCACCCTGCTCAACTGCATGGCCGGGCTGGACAGTTGGAGCAGTGGCAGCGTCACCCTGGACGGCACCGATCTGGCGCAGCTGAACGACGACCAGCGCGCCCTGCTGCGCCGCGAAAAAGTCGGTTTTGTGTTCCAGGCATTCCACGTGCTGCCACACTTGGATGTGGCACAAAACATCGCCCTGCCCTTGATGCTGCTGGGCCGCAGCGACCCCGCGCGCATAGACGCCCTGCTCGACGCCGTGGGGCTGGCCGGCCTGGGCGCACGCCTGCCGCAGCAACTCAGCGGCGGGCAGAACCAACGCGTGGCGATTGCACGTGCGCTGGTGCACCAGCCACGCCTGCTGTTGGCCGACGAACCCACCGGCAACCTCGACCCCGGCACCGCCCGGCGTGTGATGGACAGCCTGATCGCGCAGGCGCGCGAACACGGCACGGCGCTGGTGCTCGTAACGCATTCCGAAGCCGCCGCGGCACGCGCCGACCGCGTGCTGCAACTCTGCGCCGACGGCATCGTCTAGGGGTTGGTGACACTGTGGACACACAGCGCTCTCCCAACCCGGTTCTCGCGCTGCTGGCCAGTTACTCGTGGCAGGAGTTGCGCCACCACCCCTGGCGCAGCGCCACGGCGGTGCTGGCGGTAATGCTGGGTGTGGCCCTGGCGTTTTCCGTGCATTTGATCAACACCTCGGCCCTCAGCGAGTTTGCCAGCGCCGCGCGTGTGCTCAGCGGCCAGCCCGATCTCACGCTGCGCGCCACCCAAGGCCACTTTGACGAGTCTTTGTACACGCGTGTGGCCACCCGGCCGGAGGTGGCGGTGGCCAGCCCGGTGCTGGAGATCGATGCCACCGCAGCCACCAAAGAAGGGGGCCTCAAAAACATCCGCCTGATCGGTATAGACAGCCTGCGTGTGGCCGCCGTCGCGCCCGGCCTGCTGCCACGCCTGGGCGACGACCAGCCGCGCCTGGACCTGTTTGCCCCGGATGTGGTGTTCCTCAATGCGACGGCGCGCCAGCAGTTGTCGCTCACGGCCTGCGCGCTGGATGCCAAGGCCGAATGTGTGCTGCTGCAGCAGGGTGAAACACGCCAGGCCTTGCGTGTTGCCGGCAGCGTGCCGGCCGAAGGAGCGCCCTTGCTGGTGATGGACATTGGTGCGGCGCAAGATCACTTTGCACGCCAGGGCCAGCTCTCACGCATAGACCTGCGCCTGCAAGCCGGTGCCACACAAAGCAGCTTGCTGGCGGCGCTGGTGTTGCCGCCTGGTGTACAAGCCGTTCAACCCAGTGATGCGGCCGAGCGCATCAACAACCTCTCGCGCGCCTACCGCGTCAACCTCACGGTACTCGCCCTGGTGGCCTTGTTCACGGGGGCTTTTCTCGTGTTCTCGGTGTTGTCGCTGAGTGTCGCCAAACGGCTGCAGCAGTTTGCGCTGCTGGGTGTGCTCGGTCTCACCGGGCGGCAGCGGCTGCAGCTGGTGCTGGCCGAGTCGCTGGTGCTAGGCCTGGTGGGCAGCAGCGCCGGGATTGCGCTGGGCACGGCACTCGCGGCCTTGGGCCTGCGTGTGCTGGGCGGCGACCTCGGCGGTGGCTACTTTTCGGGGGTAGCGCCCGCGCTGCAATGGCAGAGCGGCATGGCGCTGGTGTTCGGCACGCTGGGCCTAGGCGCGGCCCTGGCCGGTGGCTGGTGGCCGGCACGGCTGGCGCAGCGTTTGCCACCGGCGCAAACCCTCAAGGGGTTGGGCCAGGTGGGCGGCCCCGCGCTCGCGCGCTGGCCCGGCATCGCGCTGCTGCTCGCCGCCCTGGCCTTGGCCTTTGTACCGCCGATCGCGGGCATGCCCCTGGCCGCCTACGTGGCCGTGGGTTTGCTGTTGCTCGGTGGCATCAGCGTGCTGCCGTGGTGGATAGGCCTGCTATACGACCGCCTGGCGCCGCGGCTGGCGCACCGGCTGCTGCCCACGCTGGCGATAGAGCGTGCCCGGCGTGTGCGCGAAAGCGCGGCCGTGGCGGTCAGCGGCGTGGTGGCCGCGCTCAGCCTGGCGGTGGCCTTGACGGTCATGGTCACCAGCTTTCGCGGCTCGGTGATCGCCTGGCTGGACGTGGTGCTGCCCGCGGACCTGTATGTGCGCGCCGCCACGGGCGCCGGCAGCGGCGACAGCGCCGTGTTGCCACCCGCCCTGGCCCAGGCCGTGGCCGGCTTGCCCGAGGTGCAACGCCTGAGCACGCTGCGTGTGGTGCCGCTGCAGTTGGATCCCGGCCTGCCCAGCGTGGCCTTGATGGCACGCCCGGGGCTGAACGCCCCGGCCAGCAGCCTGCCCCTGGTGGGTGCCGCCCTGCCCGTGCCGCCCGGCATGATCGCCGTCTATGTGAGCGAACCCATGGTCGACCTGTATGGCGCACACCCGGGCAGCACGTTCAGCGCGCTCGCCCAGACCTTTGAGCGTTCTGCGGCCTCCGGGCAATCTGACAAAGCGCAGACGGCTCCATTTTTCATAGCAGGCGTGTGGCGTGACTACGCCCGCCAGTTCGGTGCCATCGCCATGGACCAGGTCGACTACGTGGCGCTGACCGGCGACACCCGGGTCAACGATCTGGCCGTCTGGCTGCGCCCGGGCAGCGATGCGGCAAGCGTAGAACAAGCCGTGCGTGCGCTGGCCCCGGCACAAGGCGCATCCCTCAGTTTTACCCAGGTGGGCGATATCCGCGCCACCTCGCTGCGCATCTTCGACCGCAGCTTTGCCGTGACCTACTGGCTGCAGGCGGTGGCGATCGCCATCGGGCTGTTCGGTGTGGCGGCCAGCTTCAGCGCCCAGGTGCTGGCGCGCCGCAAGGAGTTCGGGCTGTTGGCCCATCTGGGCCTCACGCGCAGGCAAATCCTCTCCGTGGTGGCGGGCGAAGGTGCAGCCTGGACGCTGGTGGGCTCTGCGGCCGGACTGGGGCTGGGCATTGCCGTGGCCATGGTGCTGGTGTTTGTGGTCAACCCGCAAAGCTTCCACTGGAGCATGGACCTGCGCCTGCCCTGGCCGCGCCTGCTGGGCTTGTGCCTGGCGGTGGTACTGGCCGGTACCGTCACCGCCTGGCTGGCGGGCAGATCAGCGGCCAACCGCAATGCGGTGTTGGCGGTGAAGGAAGATTGGTAAGCGTGTTGCCGCCCAGGCTCTAAATCAGCACTTCCAGCGCCCCACCCAGCACCACCTGGTTACGCCCACGCTGCTTGGCCTTGTACAAGGCAGCGTCGGCCTGGCCGATCAACATCTCCGGTGAACCACCGGCTGTGGGCACCATCACCGCCACACCAATGCTCAGCGTGACGCAGCCCAGAGGCGACTTGGCGTGTGGCATGCGTTTGTGCTCGACCACGGCACGAATCGTTTCCGCCAGGTGCTGCATCTCGGAGGCATCCAGTCCCGGCGCCACAAAGACAAACTCTTCGCCGCCATAACGCGCGGCCACATCACCGGCGCGCCGCACATGGCTGCCGACTGCTGCCGCCACGATACGCAGGCAATCGTCACCGGCTTGATGGCCATAGAAGTCGTTGTAGAACTTGAACCAGTCGACATCGATCATGGCCAGCGCCAGCGGACGCCCCTGGCGCGCCTGACGGTTCCACTCCTGGACCAGGACATCGTCGAAATGGCGCCGGTTGGCAATGCCGGTCAGGCCGTCGGTGGCGCTGAGGGCCAGCAGGCGGGCATTGGCGGCCTCCAGCTCGGCCGTACGCTCTGCCACCAATTGTTCCAGCCGCCATTCCTGGTGGCGCAAATGGGCCACAAGTTCGGCTTCAGCCCGGTCCTGTGCCGACTTGGACAACTCACGTTGGCGCATCAGTTGCGCCACACCGAGAGCAAACACCCCCGTCAGCAGCGTCTGGATCACGGCCAGCGCCAGCGTCAGCATCAAGTGCTGCGACACCGCGGCACGCTGGCGGTCCAGCGCTTCGGTGGTGATGCTGTGCACGTGCAGCATGTAGTCGGAAATCGGATCACGCAAATCGAGCTGGGTCTTGCTCAGCAGCAGCAGGGCGGCGGCAGCGTTGTATTCGCGGTCGGGCGCTTCACCCAGGTAGTGGTCGGCTTCTTCGACAAAATGTGTCACCGCTCCATGCACGGCACGGTACGACATGTCCCGGCCGGTGTAGGGGCGGTGAATCGCATTGGCGAACACCTGCACCTGGTTCACAAACAAGTCATAGCGCAGCTGCAGGTGGGCGCGGCTCTCGGCGCTGCGTTGGTAGCTGTCGCGCTCGAGTGCACGCTCGAAACGCTCGAATTCGCTGAGCATGGTGGACGCCCGGCGCATGGCTTGCACATTGCGCCCCGAAAGGCTGGAGCTGAGTTGCACAAACTGGCGCACTTGAAGCCAGGCCAGGCCGATGAACACGAGGATCAGCGCCACGCCTATCATCACCACCCATTTTTTTTGCAGCTTCAAACTGCTCATCAACACCCAGCCCGGTCGTCGACGAGCCGACACCTGTCGTGCCCCATGTCACAGCAAAGCCAGCAGCAAGTGCTCAAATCCATGAAACGTTTTGACCTCATCACCCAGCAAGCTTGAACCCGCAGTGCTGCGGGCGCCAAGATGGGATGATAGCGTTTGATGCCTGGTGGAGACCCATTCCGGACTTTGAATGAATCAAATGAAACGCAAATACGGGACAGCTCAGCGTCGCCTCACCATCACCTCGACCTCCATGCCCAGGTAATCGCCGGGCTCGCCATCCCAACTGCCGGAGATGGGCGAAGCCTGTGACGGGTCGCGCGCGGTCGCCACACGAATCAGGTTGGTGCCGCCAAAAAACGCATTCGTCGGATCAAAGGCCACCCACCCCGGCCCCGGAAGATAAACCTGCACCCAGGCATGGGTGGCGCCCGCGCCCACCACGGCCTCGCCTTCGGCAGCAACACGGTCCAGCGCCGGGTCGTAGAGATAGCCCGAAACAAAACGGCAGGCATAACCGAGGCGCCGCGCGGCTTCCATCATCAGCAAGGCGTAGTCGCGGCAGGAACCGCTTCCCAGCACAAGGGTTTGCGCCGGGGTTTGTGTGCCCTCTTCGTCACGCGAGGCATAACGCAAGCCGTTTTTGATGTGGTGTGTCATGTCCACCAGGATTTGCCGGCTGTTGGGCATGACGATGGCACCGCTGCCATCCGTGGCCAGGCTGGGCCGCACAAACTGGCGCGCCCAGTTCTGGACCACGCCATCGGGGTCCGCGTAATGCGGCCGCAGGTAATGCTCCAGGTCCAATCGGTCGCTCGCCGCATAAGAAAACGGGTAACTGATCGCCTGCGCGTCCATAGGCAATTCGAGGTTGAAGGAGCCGGCATGTTCAATGGTGAACGAGCACACAATGCGCAGTTCGGTCGCGGCCTCCAGCGGCTGCACCAGCGCGACGGAATTCGAAAACACGTCCTGCACCAGATACTGCTTGGCGTGCGGGCTGACTTTCAGGTCACTCGCCAAAACCCGGATATCGTGGCTGGCACGGGGCCGGTACATCACCCGATGCGGCCCAAAGCTCACCGGACGCGAATAGCGGTAAGTGGTGGAGTGAACAACGTCAAAAATAGGGTGCATAAACAGACTCTGTATGCGACAGCAAATGCCGCCGGCATGGTACACCAGCCACATCACCAGCAGCGCGCTGCTGCATCGCCGCGCCAAGGCCCTACAAGGCCCTATGAGGCTCTGACACAATCGAACCTATGCCCGCCCCTGCTGCTTTGTGGACCCCACACCCGCTTTGATGTTGCGCCGCCACCTGCTCGGAACGGCCAGCGCTCTGGCCTTGTGGCCAGGTCTTGGCCATGGCCTGCCGCCCGCACAGCTGCGCTTTCCGCGCGACCATGGTAGTCATCCGGATTTTCAAACCGAGTGGTGGTACATCACCGGCCATGCCACCTCGGGTGGGCGCCAGTTTGGCTTCCAGTTGACGTTTTTTCGCTCACGTGTGGCCTCCACACAAGCCATGTCCTCGCACTTTGCCGCCAAACAACTGCTGCTGGCCCACGCCGCCATCACCGATGTGCAAGGCCAGAAACTGTGGCATGACCAACGCCTGGCGCGCGCCGGTTTTGCCGTCGCCGAGGCCAGCGAGAGCGACACCAGTCTGCGCCTGCTGGACTGGTCGTTGCAGCGCGAGCCCGGCCCGCCGGCACTCTTCACGGCGCATTTACCGGCGGCTGATTTCAGCCTGGACCTGAGGCTCAGCGCCACACAGCCGCCGCTGCTGCAGGGCCAGCAGGGCTTGTCGCGCAAAGGGCCACAGGCCGAACAAGCCAGCTACTACGTGAGCCAGCCGCAGTTGGCGGTGGCAGGCACACTCAGCCTGCAAGGCCGAAGCTTCAAAATCGACGCCGGCCGCGCCTGGCTCGACCATGAGTGGAGCCAGGCCGTGCTGCACCCACAAGCCGTGGGTTGGGACTGGATAGGCATGAACCTGGACAACGGCGACGCCCTCACGGCGTTTCATCTGCGCCGGGCCGATGGCTCGGCTTTGTGGGCCGGAGGCTCCTACCGCAGCGCCGAGGGCAAGCTCCAGGTCTTCGCGTCAGAGGCGGTGAGGTTCACGCCCGGGCGCATCTGGCTCAGCCCACACAGCCAGGGGCGCTACCCGGTCGAGTGGCGGGTGCAAACACCTGCTGGCACTTTCGCGGTGCATGCCGTGGTGGACGCGCAGGAACTCGACAGCCGGGCCTCCACTGGCACGCAGTATTGGGAAGGCCTGAGCACGCTAAGTGATGCCGCGGGCCGCCGCCTGGGCCTGGGCTATCTGGAGATGACCGGCTATGTGGGGCGGCTGCGGCTGTAGCCCCAGGCGCCCGGCGCTCAGTTCGGCTCTATGCCGGCCTGCTTCACCACGGCCGTCCACTTTACGGTTTCAGACTGAATGAAACGGCCAAACTCCTCGGGGGAGTTGCCCACGGTAAAGGCGCCGATGTCGTCGTAGCGTTTCTTGAATTCAGGCGCCTGCACAATCGCCTGCAAGGCCTGCGAGACACGGCTCACGATGGCGCTGGGGGTGCCGCTGCGCACCACCACGCCATACCAGGAACTCACCTCAAACCCAGCAAAGCCCGCTTCCGCCGCCGTGGGCACCTGGGGCAACCATGGCACCCGTGTACGGTAGGCCACGGCCAGCGGCTTGAGCTTGCCCGACTGCACTTGTGGCAAGGCCGTGACCACCTCGTTGAAGATGAACTGCGTCTGCCCGGACAACAAATCGACCAGCGCTGGCGCCAGCCCCTGGTAGGGAATGGCGGTGAAGTTTGCCCCGGTCTGGCTGCGCAACAATTCACCCGCCAGATGCGGATAAGAGCCCAGGCTGACGCCGTAATTCACCTTGCCGGGGTTTTGTTTCGAGTAGTCGATCAACTCACGCATGCTGTTCACCGGCACCGACGGGTTCACCAGCAGCACCTGCGGCGTTTGCACCAGCAGCGACACCGGGGTGAAATCACGCGCCAGGTCGTAGCTGAGGTTTTTGAACAAGGCCGGCTGCACCGTGAGGTTGGAGGCCGGGGCCAGCAACCAGGTGTAGCCATCCGCCGGCTGGCGCGCCACATAGTCGAAACCGATATTGCCTGCCGCACCGCTGCGGTTCTCGACCACCACCGGCTGCTTCAAGCGCAGCGCCAGTTGCTCGGCAGCCTCGCGCGCAATCTTGTCGGCAATGCCACCCGCTGGATACGGCACCACCAGTTTCAACGGCTTGTGCGGAAAGTCATCTGCCGCCAACGCCACCAAAGGCAGTGCCGCCAGCCATGCCGCAACCAGGCGATGAAGGCGGCGCGTGCGCAATGCAATTTGCATAAAGAAACCTCTAAGCACAAAACCAGACAGTAGACACCAATCGCCCTTGCTTGGGAACAAACCTTTAGCGATATACATAAGCGGCCCACCCCGGGCGGCTCTACGCCCTGTCCCAACGTCAGCCATCACCTACGGCGATATGCGGCGCGCCCTCGCCGCTGCCTTCGCCAAAGCCCGGTAGGCTTGATCCCATGAACGAATGTGTCTGTCAGACCACGGCTTGCGGCATGAGCCTGCCCTGCATTTGGAGGCTTGGGTGATGGCGGCCCCAAGCCTGGCGTCCTTCCCGCGCCGTCATGCTGTTTTGACGGCGCTGGTGGCCGCACTGATTCTGCTGGTCGTGTTGTTCGACTGGAACTGGCTGCGCCATCCGCTGGAGCGCTACATCTCCGACAAAACACAACGCACGTTCACCATTTCAGATCTGCACGTGCGTTTGGGATTAACACCCACCATCCGCATGCGCGATGTCTATTTCAGCAACACCGATTGGTCCAAGGAGGATGCGATGGCGCGCATCGAAACCCTGGAGTTCTCGGTGTCGCTGCGCGACCTGCCCGAGAAGATCTTGATACCGCGTGTGGCGCTCACTAAACCGGACTTGATCTTCGAACGTCTGCAAGACCAGCGGCGCAACTGGACCTTCAAAGCGCCATCCGAAACCCAGGAACCGAGCAAATTGCGCATAGGCACTTTGTCGGTGGACCAGGGGCGGCTGCGTTTTCTCGACCACGGCCAGCGCTTCAACATCGACGTGCAGGCTGAGACCTTCGACCCCGCCCAGCAAGAGCGTGTGAAAGACGCCGACGCCAAGCCCGAGAACAAGCGCTACGCCACACGCTACAACTTCAAGGGCAACTACCAGGGCGCCAGCTTTTCCGGCCAGGCCCTCAGTGGCGAGGTGCTGAGCTTTCAGGAGTCTGGCGTGCCGTTTCCCTTGAAGGGGGAACTGGTGGCGGGCAGCACCAAGCTGTCCGTCGAAGGCACGATTGCCGATGCCGCCAACATCAGCGCCATCGACACACAGTTGAAGATTCAAGGCCAGACCCTGGCCAATCTGTATCCTTTTCTGCTGCTGCCACTGCCAGCCTCGCCGCCATATACCTTGCAGGGCCATCTGGTGCTCGAAGGCAAGCGCTACCGCATGGACAACCTGAACGGCAAAATTGGCTCGACCGACGTGCGCGGCTCGGCCGCCTATGTGGACCAACAGCCGCGCCCCTTGCTCAGCGCCGACCTGCGCAGCAACAACCTGCAGCTTGCCGACCTGGGCCCGCTGATCGGGGTGCAGACCAAAAACAGCGGCGGCAAGCCGCCTTTGACCCAAGCGCAGACCAACACCAAGACGGCCGCAACGGCAGCAGCCGCCGGCCGCATCGACCCTAGCCATGTGTTACCGGCGGGCACTTTTGATGGCAGCAGGCTACAGAAAATAGATGCCGACGTCAGCCTCGTGGCCAGCAAGCTGCTGGTGCCCAAGGAAACCATAGACCTGCCGCTGGAGAGCATGAACGCAGCCTTACACCTGCGCGACGGTGTGCTGAAGCTTTCGCCACTGGACTTCGGCTTTGCCGGCGGCAAGATGACGGCTGAAATCACGCTGGACGCGCGCAAACCCGTCATCCACACCGATGCCAAGATCGACTTTCGCGGCATCCGCGTCGACCGGCTCACGCCCGCTGATTCCAGGCTTGCGCAAGGTGCGGGACTGGTGGGCGCCAGCCTGCAGATCGCCGGACGCGGCAACTCCATTGCCGACGCCGCAGCCCATGCCAACGGCAGAATATCGGCGGCCATTTCCAACGGCCGGGTGTCGAATCTGCTGGATGCGGCCAGTGGCCTCAACGGCGGCAAGGTATTGCAACTGCTGGCCGGTGGCGACAAAACCATCACCGTGAACTGCGGCGGCCTGGCCTTTGACATTGCCGACGGCATAGGCAAGTCGAAACTGTTTGTGGTCGACACCGAGCAGACACAAATCCTCGGCGAGGGCGGCTTCAACCTGAAGGACGAGAGCTTTGACATCACCCTCACACCCCGGCCCAAGAGTGTCGGCATCCTCTCGCTGCGCACGCCTGTGCGGCTTTACGGCCGCTTCAACCAGGCCGACTACGAACTGCACAAAGGGCCGCTACTGGCCCGCGCGGGTGGTGCCGTGGCCTTGTTCACCCTGACACCTATCGCCGCTCTTTTGCCGCTGATCGAAACCGGCCCGGGCGAGGACTCGGATTGCCGCCGCCTGCAAGCCAGTGCCGGGGTCAAGGAAGCCGAAAAACAAGCGCTCACAAAACCCAGCTCCAAGAAAAAAGCCGGGGCCAAGTGAGCAGGCCCAGCCAAGGGATCAGACCGGCTGCTTGGTGGTGCGCAGGTAGGGCTTGATGGTCTTGAAGCCTGGGAAGGCCTTTTCCGCGTCTTCGTTCGACACTGCCGGGGTGATGATCACGTCGTCGCCGTGTTTCCAGTTCACCGGCGTGGCCACCTTGTGTTTGGCCGTGAGTTGCATGGAATCGAGCACACGCAGGATTTCATCAAAATTGCGGCCCGTGGTCATGGGGTAGGTCAGCATCAGCTTGATCTTTTTGTCCGGGCCAATGATGAACACCGAGCGCACGGTGGCGTTGTTGGCGGCGGTGCGGCCATCGGCACCAACTTCGTCGGCCGGCAGCATGTTGTAGAGCTTGGCCACGGCCAGGTCGCTGTCGCCAATCATCGGGTATTTGACGGCAGCGCCCTGGGTTTCCTCAATGTCCTTGGCCCATTCGCCGTGGCGTGCCACGGGGTCGGCGCTCAAGCCTATCAGCTTGGTGTTGCGCTTGGTGAACTCGGGTTCGATCTTGGCCATGTAGCCGAGTTCGGTGGTGCACACCGGCGTGAAGTCTTTGGGGTGCGAGAACAGGATGGCCCAGCTGTCGCCAATCCAGTTGTGGAAGTCTATGCTGCCCTGTGTGGTGTCGGCGGTGAAGTTGGGCGCGGTGTCGTTGATGCGAAGGGACATGGTGGTTTCCTGAGAAGGTTCCAAATGGGTTTGAGAGTTTTGGGGATGGGGCTCCCCTGCGCAGTTTCCACTTTTCGAACGGAAAATGGAACGCGCCAAAAAAGCCACTATGCCGGGATATGTTCGGCGTTCAAAAGAACACTTATTCATATGCTTCTTACGGCGTGTAAAGAGTACTCTTTTGGCTAGCTTCTTTCCAGGTTTTCCAGGTGACAAGCATCACTTCACTACACTGCCCCATGCCCCCCGCCTCACCCTCGCACCCCACCGCCCACCGCCTGAGCTGCCATTACTGGAGCGGCGACGCGCTGCGCAGCCGCAGCGTGAGCCCGCTGGTGCGGTCGGGCACGCTGGACGTGCCAGCCCCGTCCGCCAGGCTGGTCGCAGACTGGCAGCGCGAAACCCTGCAAAACCTGCAGGTGGCGCCCGGTGAGGTTGAGCAACTGCCTCTGGCACGCGCGCGCCTGCGCTGGCCAGACTACAAGCCATGTGTGCAGGCCATGGCCGACTGGACACGCGGGCTTGGTTTGGCAGACATACTGGGCGAGAGCGAAATCGCGCTCATGACATGCCGCGGCGCCAAGTACCACCACGATGTGGGCCAATACGGCGGCGCGGCGTTCTGCAATCTGTTCATGAGTGAGGACAAGGGGCTGGACCTGCACTTCCCGCATGCCGGTGTGCGTATTCCCTTGGTGCGCGGCACGGCCGTGCTGTTCGACACCGGCCAGCCGCATGCCGTCATCAAGCGCCATAGCAACGGCTTCGACGCCGCAGACTTCGCACCCGAGCACGACGCCACGCTGGTCTTTCTCACCTGGGAGTTGCCGATTGAAGAAGACTCGGTGGCACGTGCGCTGCAGTTGGCGTTCGATGTGAGCCCTGCTCCGGTGCCGCCACCAAACGAAGAGCAACTTTGGCGCGACGGCGCCCCAGCCCAGGTGGACCCCGGCTCGGGCCAGTGGCGCCCCGCGCAGCCCGACTGAACCGCCCGGGCACCCGGGTTCAGTGGGCTGCACAGATCGCAGCAACTATGGCACCATCCACCTCAGCACACCAAGGGGATGACTTTGGCTGTTCAACTGTTCTCTGGCGCCAGTATTGGGCTATTGCTAGGCTTGCTCATGGGCTTGTCGGCCTCGCCCATCGTCTCGCTTGTGGTGGCGGCGCTGGCCGGGCTGCTGGGCACGGTGGTGCTGCCGCTGACCAAGGCCAACGACAGCACACCCGCGCGGCAACGCGACGCCGCCTGGCGCTCGGGCGCGTTGGGCGTGGCGGCCATCGCGGGCTTGATGGCCGGCATTTGGATGCGCACACACGATGTTTTGTCACCGCCACGCGCAACACTGGCAGAACAGGTGCAGGCGGTGCAAGCGGCCGGCTTCAGCGCCGATGAAGCGCGTCGCCTGGTGGCCGGGCGCGAATTTGCCACCAGCCGTGCAACAGCGGCGTCAACCCCTGCCAATGCCGATGTGCGTTCCACCGTTCTCTTCGGCGCGGATGCCAGCGCCTGTGAAAAGCTCGCGCCCTCGCGTTTCAAGGACGTGGCAGCCGCTGCAGCGGCCTACGAGGCCGCCGGCTACGCGGCACTCGCCAGCTTTGCGCGCTCGCTGGGCAGCGAGCTTGTCGAAGAAAGCCAGCGCAAGGTGGCGCTGGTCGCGGTCGTGGGTGCCACATGCGCCGCGCGTTGATTTTTGGCGGCGCTGCGGCGCTGGCGCTGCGGCTCAGCGGCAAGGCTGGCGCACAGCCTGCAGCGCAGGCGAGCGACATACTCGCCGGCGCGAATGCCTCCGTGGTCAAGATAGACGCTGGCACCTACACCGCCTCGGGTTTTCTGTGGCCGGACACGCAGCATGTGGTCACGGCATTACACGTGGTGGACAGTGCGCAGAATGTGGTGGGCCATTGGGTCGATGCTCAGGGCAGGATAGAAGCTTCACATCCACTGCTGGTGGAACGTTTGCTGAAGTCCGCCGACTTGGTGCTGCTGCGCCTGCCCAAGCCGCTGGCCCGCCCCGCGCTGCAACTCAACACCAGCCTGCCGCAGGTCAAGCAAACCATGGACGCACTGGGTTTTGCGATGAACAGCCCGGGCGCCAGCGCCACTGAAGTCAAGCGCCGCTTTGGCGGCGACCGCTTGTCCGCCATCCTGCCGCCCAAGGTATTGGCTACGCTGACCGACTACCCCAGCGCTTCGTTGGAGATATTGAACCTCGAGGGCAATCTGGTGCCAGGCCTGTCGGGTGCGCCATTGCTCGACAACCGGGGCCGCGTCGTCGGCGTGGCCAACGGCGGGCTAGAAGAAGGCGCGGTGGGCATTTGCTGGGGCATTCCGGCCAAACATCTGGAACAGTTGGCACTGTCCAACACCACCGAGCTGCCACGCGCCCAGGCCGTCAAGCTGCGCTTCGCAGCCGACCTGCAGCCCAACGTGAAAACGCTGCCGGCACTCAACGGGGTCACACTCACCCGGCTGCGCAGCCGCAGCTTCGCCCAATTGGCGGCCAGTGCCGATGACCAACTTGGCCTGCGCCAGTTGGCCAACGTGTTCCAGGCTTTTCAGCCGGAACACTTTCAATACGACATCTACCAGGACCTGCAACTCGGTGCAACGCTGGCGGTGCCACAGGGCGCCACGTTACGCACACAGGGTGAATTCATTGGTGTGCAAGGACCTGGCTGGCCACGCATGTCCATGCTGGTGCAGATACGGCCGGTCGCCGATGCGGCAGACACCCAGCGCCAGGCCGAACTGTTTGAGCGCCTGGTGACAGAAATGGACACGCCTGGCACCCAGGTGGCGCTAGACCCGGCGTGGTCCTACCTCGCGCCCATGCAGAAAGGTGCGCTGCGTGTCAGCCGCAAAGGCGCTTACCGCGCACGCTTCAAGGACGGCATGCTGCAGCGCGATGCCTACTTTTTCGGCACGGTCGCCACCAATGGCCGCGCCTTCCTGGGAGTGGTGGCCATCAACAAGGACGACAGCATGCCGACCAACGTGCTGGAGGTGCAATGTGCGCAGGGGCTGGGCCACCAGCGCTGCCCAAGCCTGGTGGGCGAACGGCGTGCCTGGGCGCAGATGGTCCTGGCGGCGCAGTTCTCCACCTTTCCAGCCGCGTGACAGCGGCGAATGCCGCCGTCAGCAAAAACAAAAAAGCCGCCTCGAGACCAGCTCGGGGCGGCTTTCTCAAACCCCACGGCCAGCACGCCGCGGGGTACAGGGCGCCATCAAACGCCCACGTAAGCGGTCTTCACGGTGGTGAAGAACTCCTGTGCGTAGCGGCCTTGTTCACGCGCGCCAAAGCTGCTGCTCTTGCGGCCGCCAAACGGCACGTGGTAGTCGACACCTGCGGTCGGCAGGTTGACCATTACCATGCCGGCCTGGCTGTGGCGCTTGAAGTGCGTGGCGTATTTCAGCGAGGTGGTGGCAATGCCAGCCGACAGGCCGAAAGGCGTGTTGTTCGACTCGGCCAGCGCTTCTTCGTAGCCCTTCACACGGATGATGCTAGCCACGGGGCCGAACACTTCTTCCTTGTTGATACGCATGTCGGCAGTGGTGTCGGTCAACAAGGCCGGGGCCATGTAGAAACCTTCTGTGCCGAGCTTCAGGCGTTGGCCACCGGCGACCAGCTTGGCGCCTTCGTCCTGGCCGATTTGCACGTAGCCCAGGTCTTGCTCGAGTTGCGATTGCGAAGAGACCGGGCCGATGTCAATGCCGGCGGCCAGCGCGTCGCCAATCTTCAGCGTGGCCATACGTGCGGCCACGGCGTCGACAAACTTGCTATAGATGCCTTCGGTGACGATCAGGCGGCTGGATGCGGTGCAGCGTTGGCCGGTGGAGAAGAACGCGCTTTGCACGCTCAGTTCCACGGCTTGGGCCAGGTCGGCATCGTCCAGAATCACTTGTGGGTTCTTGCCGCCCATTTCCAGCTGCACCTTCTTCAGGTTGACAGCGCATTGCTGGGCAATACGTGCGCCAACACCTTGCGAGCCGGTGAAGCTGATGGCGTCGATGCCGGGATGGTTGACCAGTGGGTCACCAATGACAGAACCACGGCCCATCACCAGGTTGAACACGCCCGCAGGAATGCCGCTGCGGTTGATGATGTCGGCCAGCGCCCAGGCGCAACCAGGCACCAGGTCGGCAGGCTTGATCACCACGCAGTTGCCGTAAGCCAGTGCAGGCGCGATCTTCCAGGCGGGAATGGCGATGGGGAAGTTCCAAGGGGTGATCAGCCCCACCACACCCAGCGGCTCGCGGGTGATCTCAACGTGCACGCCGGTGCGCACGGAAGGCAGGATTTCACCGGCCAGACGCAGGCATTCGCCAGCGAAAAACTTGAAGATGTTGCCTGCGCGGGTGACTTCGCCAATGCCTTCGGGCTTGGTCTTGCCTTCTTCGCGCGACAGCAGCGTGCCGAGTTCTTCGCGACGCGCCAGAATTTCGTTGCCTATCTTGTCGAGTGCGTCGGCACGGGCTTGCACGTTGCCGGTCGACCAGGCGGGGAAGGCTGCGCGGGCGGCCTTGACGGCGGCGTCCAGTTGGGCCGCATCCGCTTGTGTGTACTCGCCGATCACGTCGGACAGGTTAGACGGGTTGATATTCGGTGCGTAGGTGGCACCGGCGATCCATTGGCCGTTGATCAGGTTGTCATGCTTGGTTGTCATGTTGCGGGTTCCTTGAAGGGGGTTCGGAAGACAGGCTGCTGGGCTTGAAGACACCAAACACAACAGCTGGAAAATGATGGCCGGGACGGGCTCAAATGCGCAAAGGCGATGGTAGCAAAGCTAGCATCGCCTGTCGCTCTAACGAGCTAAGCCGTGGTTACTGTGGGCCAAGCTTCTTAATCAGCGCAGCCAGCATTTCCACTTCGTTGGGCTTCAGATCGGACAGCGGTGCACGCACCGTACCGGCATCGTGGCC